>JAGHBH010000163.1 GCA_021161085.1 Thermoplasmata archaeon
CCGGTCCGCCTTCGGCATCATCGTTGCCGGCAGCGATGAACCAGACCACGTCGTTGTCCACGACGCTCTGGTCCATCTCCTGGGCGTCTGCGGTGTACTCGCTGTTCTGTCCCTCGCCGCCGCCGACCCACTGGAAACTGTTACTGATTATCCTGCCGCCCTCGCCGGCGATGTCGGAAGCGGCCGTAGCATAACTGCTGGTATCACCGTCCGTTACCACCAGCCAGTAGTCTGACTTGCTGTAACCGGGCATCGTGCCCTCCGCGTCCCCGTCCGCTGGGCTGGTGTATCCAACCGTTACACCCACACACGCGGTTGCGTGGTCGCCGGGCGTGTTGGAACCATATATCACGACGTTGTCGGCGAGGTTGGCGTGGGTGTCGTCCACCCCGTCTACACAGTAGATACCTCCAACTATGCCAGCGCCGCTTTTCCCAGAGGCGCCGCTGCCGTCAAACCCGTTGGAGTGGGATGTCTCCACGAACTCCTGTCTCTGAACGTCTGTGAGGAATGTCTTCTGGTCCGTGGGCTTGATGTCTATCCACTTCACCTGCGAAAGGAAGGCCGCGCTGGGAACCGCAGACACATCTCCACGAACCTCCACCTTTGTGTCGCTGTCCCATCCTAGCACGTCAAACCCGAGGGCACGGAGCTGCATCTCAAACACCTTCCTCCCCTCTATGTTTAGCTGCTGCATCCTGTCCCTCACCCTCTCAAAACCGTCCCTCAGGTCCCCATGGGAGGTCTGCCACTGTATGCCGCCGAACTTTTGTTTTTCTCCATTTAGGTAGAAATAACCTTTCTCAAAGATGGATGGAAGCTTTATGTCCTTCTTGTCGGAGGGTATCTTCGGGTTGTCCCACAGATAAACACGGAAGGTCTGGACGCCACTCGCAGAATTTATGGACGGGTCTATCTTCCACCCCGGCTGGTACGGGCCTATCCATCTCACCATGTCCATCTTCTCAACCTCTCCCTTCAGAGATGGACTCATATCCACCACCCATGCCTTGCCCCCGAGGTAGCCCAGGAACCTCACACCCATATCTTTCAATACCTGCCTGTCGGCGTACGACCCCTTGTCCGCATACAGCTGGATGACATAATGCCCGTCCTCTTTGTTGGTGGTCAACTCCACGGGCAGCCCATAACCATCCACCAGCGGATCAAAGGAGCACATCTTCAACCGTATGGTGCTCAACTCCTTGTTAACGGGAGGGACCGGAACAGTGGCCACAGAACCTCCACCTCCGCTCACCAAAAAAGGCGCTACCGGCACCATAACGGCCAGAGCCACCATCAACACAACCATCTTCTCTCCCAACTTTCTTCCTTCTTTTTTCATACTCTTCACCTCTACCCGCAAACAGGCGAAAAACACCATGCACCTTTTTATATATAAAAGTTTTGGTACAAAGATCCGTGAACGGGGAGAGGCTGGTGCCGGGAGAGGTCATGGGCCGTTTATCGTGCTGGCTTCGATCATCATGTCATCTTCAATATCCACGAAGAGATATGTTCTCCAAGGAGGAGGCTCCCCGTGCTGTTCCCGTAATGTTCGTTGGTGAAGGGCTTGACACACCCGAACGCCAGTACGTCCCCTGTCTCCACCCCTATGGGGGTCTCCAGTATGTCCATCTCCTCCTCGTAGTCCACCCTTTCGTCGGGGGGGAGAAGGCCGTCCCACGCCGCCTCTCCCCATGCCGTCTTCTTTCCTCTAGCCCAGACAACGCCTCCGGGGGCCGTCACTTTCACCACGGTTCCCCTGTACACCAGAGCAGAACCCACATGAGACCCTGGGGAGGAGCCGTTTTGTCCCTCATCCAGAACGTCCACCAGGACACGCCAGGGGTATTTCATATAGCTCTTGTTGCTATATACCATGTACCAAGTGAACCTTATCCCCCGGGGAACCGAAATATCGTTGATAGGCTGTGTGGGGGTAACGTTGAACCCGGGAAAAAGATCGGTCATTGCCAGGTTAGCACTGCCATTGGGCAAAACACCGCAGAAGTCTCCCAGAAGAACCAGTTTTTTGGCCGCGAGGCGCCGGGCAACCTCGTCCTGGGTGTACCTGTCCTTGGGGTTGGCGATGACGACAGCCTCATATCCCCCATAGTCCACCTCCCTCCCGGTGGCCCACACGTTCATCCCGCCGTCCCTGAGGGCCCTGGCAAAGGATAGGAGGCCGCTGATCCCGTCATCCGCCCGCGGGCCGTGGTGGCTCTCATCTATCAACACATCGGCTTTATCTTCCTCGGGAGGATGGAAGAAGTACACCCTCTTGATGCAGTTGTCAGTGATGAAGTCCACATATCCATCCTCTTTTATCTGTATATGCCAGAGGGTGGAACCGTTGTCATACGCCCTCTGGGACGTGGGCTCGATATCCCCGCCCTCTATCTCCGTCCTGACCTCCATTCCCTTTTCTCCCTCCACCCAGAGATCGGCCTCCGTTCCCGTGACCAGGTCATAAGTTGGCCTCAACCGGGGGATATAACCGGCGTTGGACAGCCACCCCACCACCTCTTTTGCGAATTTCGCATTGTCCCCGTATCCTATGCCAAGGTCCAGATCAAGGTTGGTCAGAAAATGGCTGTCCCCGGTCACCACAACCCTGCCCTCTCCACAGGTGGTCCTCACCCCGAGGAGGGCCCCGGGAGAGTCCGTGTTGTCCCTCGCCAGAACAATGGGCTCAACCTTTGTCTCGTTTCCCTCCAGTATGGCGAGCTTTCCGGCGGACCAGAAGGCCACGTTGCCGGCATCAAACCCCCTGACATCCACCCTTATCCAGTCACGAGACTCCGGGAGATCGTCGCCCATAACGGCATGATCATAGGTCAAGACCACGCCAAAGTGTTTTATCAGCTTGTTCTGAAAGACACCGATGCCAAAAACGTTGCTGTGCTCGCCGAGGACCCAGAGCCCCCCGCCCCTCTCCACAAAATCGAGTATCGCCTCCACCTCTTCATCCGTATAAGACGTATAGTGGCCAGGCGGGATCATAAGCACGTCTCCATCTCCCATCCCCTGAACCGCTACAGAGAGGTCCTCGTAGGTTTCGGACACACGGTAGCCCGCATCCTGTAGCACGGAACACAGCCGGGAATAGCCCATAACACCTGTGTCGTGTATTGACCACACCTGTTTGTGTCCCTGGTCAAAAACTACCTGCGGGGCTCGCACCGGTTCCGTCCTTCTCTCCTCCCCGGGGGGTTTTTCCCACCACCACAATCCTCCCAGAACCAAGCCCACAATGATCACGATTATCAGAACAACGGACGACTTTTTCATAGACCTAGGTTTTCCGACAGGCTCTCCCACTCCGGGAGACCGGATTTTCGCCTTCCACGTTTTCATCTCAGACCACACCTCTGATACTGGCAAGGTGAAAAAGACACGAACACACCTCTATAAATACTTAACTGTCGTATGCTTAGCTGCCGTCCGCCGTTGTCCGCCGTTGTCCGTCCCGTCGGATACGAAGCCCACAGCCGCAGATGACCCTCCACCGCAAACTTTAATACCTCTGCTCCTACTTTACCTATGGGAGAAAAGAGAAACACAGAGGTGAAGAGATGCCTGTCTGCAAACTAACCCGTTGTGTGATGTTCATCTTCTTCATAGCTGTCGCCATAGCGGTCCTGGTTCTCTTAATACCCTCACAACCGGCTAGGGGAGAAATTGGAGGCCCGGATCCCATCACCGGGGAGACGGAAGGCGACTGGATCATTGAAGATGGAGATGTCATCGGCATCGCCCCCAGAACCATAACCGTTAACGGAAACCTCACCATAGAAGCGGGGGGAGAGCTGCACCTCTTGGGGACCAGGCTGATAATGAACTGCACCGAAAAAGGCCAGTATTCCATAACCGTGTACGGACTGCTGGACCTCAGCGCCGGAGCCCTTATAACACCGCCAGGGCCCGAGTTCCCGAGCCAAACATACAAGTTCAAAGTCATAGAAGGGGTGTTGAACATCACCGACTCCACGGTCCAGTATCCCTGGGGGGAGAACAAGAACTACGACGCCTACCAGGAGTTCCTCATGAACGCTTCCCTGGGGACGGATGTTCTGAACACGTCCGCTACGAACATGTCCATAGACCCGGATCTGAACAAGCTTGACAGATGGGGGGTCTTCGTTGACCACGGGGAGGTCAACATGCTACGGGGAGTGATACGCAACAGCGGCAGCAACGGCCTGTCCCTCAACGCATCCACAGCCTACCTATATGGCTCAAGGATAGAATACAACAAACAGGATGGAATCCTTGCCCTGAACTGGTCAAAGGTGGAGATCAACAGAACAAGCCTCTCATTCAACAAGGTGGACGGCCTGTATATGGAAAAGGGGTACTACAACCTCACGGGATGCGTTTTGAAGAGGAACGGCGGGGGGGGATTTGCGGGGAGACAGTGCTATGGCACCATAGAGAACGCCACCGCCACCAACAACCTCGCGGGAATAGTATGCGTGGGAAAAAACCAGGACCTGGCATGGCGCGGGTCAATAGAGATACACAACTCCTCGATAAGGGACAACTGGCTGTACGGCATATATATCCGGTTCTCCGCCGCAAACGTGACCAACAACACGGTGACGACCCTCCTGAGGGAGGGGGTGGGCCATGGAGCGGGTATATTGATCGCCTCCTCGGGCGTAACGTGGGAGTACCGTATACCGGTGTACATACGGAACAACACCATCATCGGCTCCGAGACGACTATTCCGAACGAGGTTGCCGAGGTGCTTCCTTATTTTCTGGCATTTAACGCCCTGACAGGTAACGGTATAGCCGAAGTGGACTCCTATCTTGTAATAGAGAACAACAATTTTACCAACAACGGGGGCTCGGCCATATACGACACGCCCATGCCCTGGTCGCTTGAGGATTATTATACTTCAGGCAACATAAGGGATCCTGGAACCGCCATTCTAATAATCCGCAACAACACGTTCTTCGCCAACCTGGGAGACCCCGCACCCGACCTCATGGACGACTGGGGCAACGGCATAAGGATATGGAGAGGCGCAGACCCCTATGGCATAGGCATAGGCGGGACAACCAACGCCACCATAATGAACAACACCTTCATCCTCAACCACGGGAGCGGGATAATGAGCGTGAAAGGCTCCCGAGGTCCTCACATCTTCCTCTGGGTGAAAAACAACCGGTTCATAAGGAACCACAACGGCATATCCTCAACAGACACGAACACCCTCTACGTCTACAACAACGTTTTCAGCGGACAGACCTCGGAGGAGATATGGATCAGCGACTCGTCAACCCCCAACGATCCCAACGAGGTGATAATAGACCAAAACACCCTGATAGGGAAAAACCAGGGCTCCGCGATCGTGGTTGGTGAAGCCGGTGGGAACAACATCAAAATAGAAAACACCGTTATCCAGGGGTTCTCCTACGGTATAAAGATGGAAAACTCCACAAACATCGACCTGTTCAACGTGACGTTCCTATCATGTGATACGGGCATCCAGGGGACCAGCAACCACACTACGCGCAAATACCTGACGATAGAAGAGAGCACTTTCGAAGGGGGCTCCATTGCCATCAACCTCGGGCGATACTACCTGGATCTCACCGACAGCTATCTGTGGAACCAGACTGACACCCCCTGTCTCTTCGACGGAGAACCTGTGAACGGAACGACAGAAACCGGCAAACCGTTTCTCTTCTCAGACAACCTTTACACTCTCACAAACGTGGAGATAACGACAGAGAGCGGGGGGGTCATCGGGATAAGGGCCATGAACGGTGCCAACGTCACAGGCTCCCACATATCCACGTCGGGAGTAGACACCATCATGGAGGGCACCAACAGCACGGTTTTCAGATTACTCCTATGTGACTTTGACACACCGGAGCGATATTTCTCTCTAATGGAAAACAGCACCGCATACCTCGGGAAGTTCAGAATCCCGGCAGACAAAAACTACCTTGATGACTCTTCCACCATCTACTTCGTCTGGAACCTGGACGTCAGAGTTCTGTCCCCGAATGAGAGACCCATAGAAGGGGCCGACGTTACCATAAGAGACGCTGACAGAAACATGGTGTTTGATGGGACCACTGACACCAGCGGGTACGTCAGACACATAGAATGCTACGAAGCCGAAATAAAAAGAGACACCGGGGGAAGCACACCCGTAGAACACCGGCTCACACCCCATAACATCACAGCCCGAAAAGGCGAGGCCGTAGACTATGCGGTCGTGGAAATAGACAGCGACACCTTCGTCGCCTTGTACCCCAACACCAAGCCGTACATAAGCCAGTCGCTCCCCAACCCCGTGGTCACAGACGAGGACGTGCCCATCCACAACTGGGTGGATCTCCATGACTACTTCGCCGACCCAGAGGGGAACAACACCCTCTCATTCTACGCCACGGGGGTGACCGGATGCGGGTTCCGGATAGACAACGACGGCATAGTGGACATCATACCCGACCTCGACTGGTATGGCACCGATGTGGTGAGCATCTATGCCACCGATGGCGAATACACCATCTATCAGGTGGTGAGCGTTAAAGTCACACCCGTGAACGACCCCCCCAGGAGCAATTACATACCGGACAATCCGGACGAGTTCGAGACCCTGCCCAACACCCCCGGCATACCCGAGGGGACCGCCTACGAATACGGCGACCTGGATGATTACCTGTTTGACCCCGAGGGCGACAGCTTCAACGTCACCCCATATCAGCAGCCCGCACACTTCACGGTCACCATAGACGACACCAACACCCTATATATCGAAGTGCCCTTCGGGTGGACGGGAACGGAGATGGTGAAGCTCACGGCCACGGACGAGCGCGGGGCCACGAGCCACCCCCACTTCTACGTCAACGTCGTCCAGGGAAACCATCCGCCCCAGGTGGTGGAGGAGAACCTGGAGGACGGCCAGATACCCCCTTACAGCCTGGACGAGGACACCTCCGCCGCCAACGTGCTCGACCTGGACGACTACTTCACAGACCAGGATTCCGAGCTCACCTACTCGTACATGGGCGGAGCACATCTCGGCATCTCCCTCTCAGGCAGCATGGTCTCCCTCTCTCCATCCGGCAACTGGCACGGGGAGGAGACCGTGACATTCTACGCCAGCGACGGATCCAGCCAGGTCTCCCTTCTCTGGACGGTGACCGTCAACTCCGTCAACGACCCGCCGGTGCTGGTCAAGCTCCTGCCGGACGAGAGCATGGAGGAGGGGGAGACGCTCACCAACGTATTCGACCTGGACTCCTACTTCTCCGATGTGGACAGCACCCTGACGTACACCTACCTGGGAAGCCACTACGTGGACGTGTCCATAGACAGCCAGAACCGTGTGACGCTCTACGCGCCCCAGGGATGGAGCGGAACGGACTACGTCACCTTCAAGGCCAGCGACGGCTCGGCCTCCGCCCAGGACACCATAAAGGTCACCGTCACGCAGAAACCCACGCCCCCGGTGTGGGACACACTCCCCACCGCGGAGACGGACGAGGACACGAAGCTCAACAGCTGGATAGATCTCAAGGAGTACGTCACGGACAGCGACACGCCCAAGAGCGACCTCATGTTCTGGATAGACAGCCAGGGAGACCACGTCACCCTCACCCTCCAGGGATCCACCCTCTCCCTCTCACCCGAGAAGGACTGGTACGGCGATGACCAGGCCGTTCTGGCCGTCAGCGACGGAGAGCACACGAGCACCACCATCCTATACATAGAGGTCAACCCGGTCAACGACCCGCCCCACGCCGTCATCTCCGCCCCATCGGACGGCAGCCTCCACCTGTCCAGGACGCTCATCACCTTCAGCGGCTCCGGCAGCACCGACGTGGAGGGCACCCTCACCTACTACTGGGACTTCGGCGACGGCAGCGGCGGCGAGGGGGTCTCCATACAGCACGTCTATGACCGCGAGGGGGTCTACACCGTCACCCTCCGGGTTGTGGACAAGGAGGGCGGCGAGGACACCGCCAGCATAATAGTCACCACATACAACGACGCCCCGGAGATAACCTCCTACAGCCCCCAGGACGGACAGCTCAACTACGAGATAGGAGGAGGGGACGCCTTCACCGTCACCGTGGAGGACGAGAACGACCAGAACCTGGAATACACCTGGACCCTGGACGGCGCCACGGTCAGCACCACCGGAGACCGCTACATATTCACCGCCACGGAGAGCGGAACCTTCTACCTCAGGGTCACCGTCACAGACGGCGTTGACACCACCTTCCACGAATGGAAGATCGTCGTGGCAGAGGAGAACGCCGGAGGAGGCACAACAGGCGGCGGAGGCACAGGCGGAGGCGGGGGAGGCACGACAGGCGGCGGAGAGATTCCCACACC
>JAGHBH010000025.1 GCA_021161085.1 Thermoplasmata archaeon
CTCAAGCACCCCGGGGGCCATGACATTGCTCCCACCCAGGATGTAGGGGACGGCACCGCCGTCCACCACCACTACCCCCCTGGAAGGCCCGGGGACAGAGGAGGCTATCCGCCTGCCGCCAGGTTCCCTCAAAACGAAGGTCCAGACACCCCGGAATATATCATACCTCAGGGCCCCCAACACCTCGCCGCCGGCGATGACCTCCTCCATCCTGTCCTCTGCCGGAGCACGGTTCATCAAAAACACCTCCCCGGGACGGAGGAGGGCCTTTCCCGCCCCGCCTCCGAAGAGATCATCGACAGTCTTCCACACCATCTCCCTGTCCCAATCGAAACCCGGCCGCACATCACCCGGGGGGGTGACAGAGACCTTCACCGCCTTCGAACCGCAGATATCGCATCCCCCACCTGCCAGGGGCACATCGCAAACGGGACACCAGCCCACAAAACGCCTGACACCACGTCTCGACACGGGAGAATGTCTCCGGAAGCTCCTGCGGGCCCCTCTCTTCCGGCTGTGAGAATCATCCCTAGCCATAACCCAAACATCCTATCCGAGTTTTATGGCCAGCTTCTTCTTCTGGCCCTTGGAGGCTCCCTGCGAAGAGGCCGTCGGGGGAGTCCCTCCCTCGGGTTTGGCCCCCGCATCCTTACCACCAGCCCCTCCGCTCCCCTCATCCTCGGATATGGGCCTGCCGCAGACGGGACACACCTTCTTCCGGCCGGCACACGGCACGTGGAACGCCTTGCCGCACTCGCAGATCACGGCCTCCATCCCCACCTTCATCGTGCCGTTGCACACGCCGCACTTGTCCACGGCCTCCAGCTTCGTCTTCTTGAACATGGGGGCCCTCTTCTCCTTCACGTGGATCACGGTCTCCAGCTCGAAGGGATGCTGTTTTCCATCGACCACGCTGATGTAGTCCCCGGAGATGACCACCTTCACGTCCCCCGGCCTGTCCGCCTTTATCTGTATAGGGATCTGCTCCACCCCTCCCACCTTCAACAGGGGCACCACATCCAGTCCCTGGACAGCAACACCGGTTATCTTCGGCATGACGTTCTTCCCCAACGCCCTACCGGTGTTCTTCAACACCAATTCTCCAGAGGCCCACTCTCCGGCAAAAACGTCACCCAGGATAAGCTCGGCCCCTATCCTGGGGGCGTATTCCTCTATCACCCGCTCCGCCTCCTCCTTGGCGGTCTCCGCCAGGCTCAGAGCCCGCTCCACATCCGAGCCCATCACCTCCCTAGCCTCGGCGATCATGGCCCTGGCCTTCTTGATGTCTATGCCGATCTTCCTCGCCTTGTCTATCAACGACTCGGCGGCCAGAAGGGCATCCTCCAGCTCCTTCCTCTCGGACTCCACGTTCGACAGTAGAGACGACGTCTCCTCGGCGAACCGGGAAGCCTTCTCGAAATCGTTCTTATCCAGGGCTGCCAGGGCATCCCGCAGTTTCTCCCCCGCCTTGGAAACGTCCACACCCTTGGATTTCGCCTCCTCCAGGGCCACCTCCACGCTGGATATCTTCTTCCGGATGGTGCTCTTGATCTCGTAGTTCAGCACCACCCTTATCTTGTCTATCATGGCGAAGACCTTGGAATACTCCCTGGACTCCAGGGCCTTGAGGGTCTCCTGATGGAGATGCTCCGCACGGTCCGTGCTGCCTCCCCACCTCTCCACCTCCTTGAACTCCTCCCGGACCTCCTCCAGTTTCCCGGCAACGAACTCGTGATACTTCTTCTCCGCCTCGGCCAGGGCCTCCTCGGCGTATTTTCTGGCCTTGGAATACTCCTGGTTCTTGAACTCGGAGTGTGCGCTGGCCATGATGGACTCCGCACTCTTCACATCCGCTCCCTGGTCCTTGAGAGCCTTCAGCCTCTTCACGGCCTGGAGGATGAACTCCTTGGTCTCCTCATGGGTCTCTTCAACCAGATGGGCGATCTCTCCCGCCTCGACCGCAAGGCTGAGAGCCTGGACGTAGTCCTTTTCGTTGAACGCCTTCTCCGCCTTCTCCAAAATGGCCTTGGGCTTGGTAATGGGTATTCCCCTGCTCTCCATGTCCTTCAACTTGTCCTTCGCCCCGTGGATGCCCTCCTCGGCCATCTTCTGCTGTAGGCTCACCTTCTCCAGGGCCTCCTCGCTCTGCATGGCCAGGTTTAGAGCCTCCTTGTACTTCTTCTCCTCCAGCATCTTCCTGGCCTGGGAGAGAAGGTCCTCCGACCTGCTGGTGTCCATCTTGTTCTTCACTTTTTCTATGGCCTTCTCGAAGGAGGAAAGAACATCCCGGACCTTCTTCTCCTGGGCGTCCTCTATGAGGCGCTTGCCAACCTCCAGCTTCCTGAGGGCGTCCTTGTACTTGTTCTCCTTTATCTCGTCTATAGCCTTGTCCAGCATGGCCAGACCGGCCTTCACGTCGGCCCCCAGGTTCTGGGCGTTGCTTATGAGCGTCTTCAGCTCCTGGACCATGATGACCGCTTTCTGGGAGAGCTCCCGCAGCTCCTCTATCTGCTCCATCGCCTTCTTGGCGGAAGTGTACGCCTTCCGATACTCCCCCTCCTTGAGGGCCTGCTTGGCCTCCCCTATGAGGGGTTCCATGTCGTCGGTCTTTATGCCGACCTTCCTCCCCTCCTCCAGGGTCTCGTCAACCCTGTCTATGAGGCTCATTATATGCCCCTCTATGGCCTCCTCCAGGGTCTCCCTGCACACGGAGGCGAGTTCCGAACTCTCGTGGAACTTCTTCTCCTTCATCAGCTCCTTGGCCTTCTCCAGCGTATCCTTGTAGGATGAGACATCCACGTTTATCTCCGATGCGACGTTCAGCATCTTCTGCGAGGCCACGATGTTCTTGGCGGCCGCATACTGGGCCTTTATCTTGTTGAGGCTCTCCTTACACGCCTCGGAGATGGAGACCGCCTTGTCGAACTCCTGGTCCTCCAGGGCCTTCTTCGCCTTGACCAGTATCTTGGCCACCGGTTTTATATCCACCCCGTCCTTCTTCGCCTCGGAGATTAGGGCGGCGGCCTCCCGGATGGCATCATAGGCCTCCTGGTGCTTCTCCTTCATCGTATCGGCTATGTCCTTGGCCTCCAGGGCGTGGGAGATGGCCTCCCTGTACCTGCCCACGGCGAACAGGTCCCTGGCCTTCTCCAGCTCCTCCTTTATACGGGTGATATCCAGTCCCCTTCTCTTGGCCTCTATTGCAGACAGCTTGGCGTTGGAGAACGACTCCTCGAAGGCCTCCTTCTCCATCTCCATGGTCCGGGCCAGACAATCTTTGGCCGCTTCGGCGGCGTTCTCGTAATCTCCCTCCTTCAGCAGCGAGGCGGCCCGGTTGAACGCCGGAAGTATCCTGGCCACCTCCGCCCCTAACTCCTCCAGAGCGGTGATGCCCTCCTCCACCTCCTTCAGCACCCTCTCCACCCTCTCCCTCTGGAGCCTGTCCACGGCCTTCTCCGCCTTCTCCATGGTCTTGTAGGCTTCCTCCACCTCCCCCTTGGTGAGGGACTCCTCCACATATTCCAATAGCGAGGCGACCTCCCCCTCGTCCGCCACCCCTATGTTGTGGGCCCTGGTCCTTATGAACTCCACATGCTCCAGAATCTTCGTCCTGAGCATGTCCTCCGCCTTGACTTTGACCTCGTTAGCCGTGGAGAATGCATCCTTGAACTCCTTGTCCTTTGCCGCCTTGATGGCCTTCTCCAGCATACCGCTGAGATCCCCGGTGTCAACCCCCATCTTCTCCCCCAGGGCCACCAGCACCTCCGCCGTCTCTATGACATCCATCACCTTCTCGTACTCGGCCTTCTCTATCTTCTCCCTGCTCTTGTTTATCAGCTGGAGAGCCTTCTGGAAATTCATGGCCTCGAGAGAGCTTCTGGCTTCCTCCACCAGCTTCTCCGAGAACGTGGTGTCTATACCCAGCTCCGATGCAACACCCAGATTCTCCTCCACCTGCTCCAGCCCCTTCTCCGCCTTCTGGAACTCCCCCACCAGGCGCTCTATCATCTCGTCCCCCTTCCTGGCGTACTCTATGGACTTCTTGTACTCTCCCCGGCGAAGGGCGTCCCTGGCCTGGTTCAACACCTTGAGGGGCTCGCTTATATCCGCCCCTATGGCC
The DNA here is from genome assembly GCA_021161085.1 of Thermoplasmata archaeon. Taxonomy (GTDB): domain Archaea; phylum Thermoplasmatota; class Thermoplasmata; order JAGHBH01; family JAGHBH01; genus JAGHBH01. The sequence goes on from JAGHBH010000025.1 coordinate 4,121, forward strand.
TTCGCCTTCAGGAAGTTGCCCCTGGACTCGGAGATTATCTTCAGGACGGTCTGGAAACAGGCGTTACCTATCTCCTCCTTCGCCGCATCCAGAAGTTCGAAAGCCCTGGAGAAATCCCTGTCCCTGGCGGCCTTCCTGGCGTCGGATAGGAGATTCCGGGTATCCTTCACCTCCGCCCCTATCTCCTCCCCCTCCTTCACCTTCCCCTCGAGATCCTTCACCCTATCCAATATGACGTCGGAGATCTCGCTGTACGCCCCCTCTCTGGCCAGATCGGCCTCCTTGATGGCGTTCAGATAATCCGCCGCATCCACAAGGGCTTCGGCGTTGCGCATGTGATCCGTGGTCTTGGAGAGGTCGATCCCATGTTCGTCCGCCAGATCAAGGATCTTCTTGACCTCCTCGGTCATGGCCCCGACCCTGTCGGCCACCTTGGAAGCCAGCAGTTAACGCTCTCCCCCAGCTTGTCCAGGGCCTTCTTGTAATCCCCGGCGTCAGAGGCCTCCCTGGCCTCCTGGAAGAGCTCCTCCGCCGTGGAAACGTCCTCTCCCATCTCCTTGAGCTTCACCATCAGGCTCTGGGCCTCCGAGAACGCACCGGATATCCTCTCCTGGAGAACCCGCTCCGCCTCGGACCACGCACTCCTCACCTTCTTGACCAGATCTCCCAAGGGCGCCTCTTTCTCCAGGGCCTCCTTCGTCTCCTTCAGAAGACGCTCGGCCTTCTCCGTGTTTGCCCCCATGTTCCTTGAAAGCTCTATGACCTCCTCGGAGGCGGATATCATGTCGTCCAGCTGGGCAACCTTGGCCTTTTCCAGCGCCTCCCGGAGTTTCTTCATCTCCCCCAGTGCGTCCCCGTATTCCTTGGCGGACATGAGCTCCTTGACCTTCTTGTGATACTCCCTGGCCTCGGAGATATCCAGATCCGCCTTCTCGTACTCTACCAGCAGCCCCTCTAGAGCCCCCAGTTCCTCCTCCGCCTTCTTACGGTTCTCGGCCTCTTTCTTGGCCTTCTCCTCCAACTTCTTCTGGAGCTGGAGGGCCTTGAGGTAGCTTGCGCCCAATCTCTTCACCTCGGAAACGGGCCCCGGAGAGTGGGTTGGGGGGGTGAGAAAACCCTCTACGAGGGAAATCCCACGGGACTAAGGCCCCGAGGGGCCGTGGGATACACGAGGGCGTACGCTCGCCCAGCGCCCATACGGTTTACTCTGTCAGTTGAAGGGTATGGAAACACACCATTTATATAATTAACGGCATGGAGCGAATGGGCTCTTTTACTGGCAAATCACTGGCTCCTTTACTATGAGAATATTCTGGCCACGGCCCCCCTCATACCCTTCAGCTTATCCAGGTCGCCGTCCCATTCCTCCAGGGCATCCCCGTATCTCTCCTCTATCTCCCTTACCCCCTCCCTGAGCCTCCGCCTTATCTCCTCCTTGTACATCCCTTCCCCACTGGCCACGGCCGCTATCATCAGGTACTTTCCCCTCTCCAGCATCAACTTCTTCTCCCCGGCATCTATGGATTCCAGTTCCACCGAAGCCAGGGGCGAGAAAGCGGTCTTCACGAAATCTCTTATCGCTATGAGCATCCCGGCCAGCAGATCCTCGTCCAGATCCACGCTCTTCTTTTTGGTGCAGCTTGCCACCAGCAGCCCGCCCTTGTACATCACGAACACATCATCCAAGAGGTCGTCCGACAGGCGACCCACCGGGTCCTTGGCCACCTCCACGCTCCTGCGGAAGTCCAACCACGCCTTGAACTCGTCCATCCCAGGATGGGACAGCTCCTCCAGCTCGCCCCGGTCCAGCCATACGCCTCCACACCCGGTGCAGTGGTCCACCTCCACACCCCTAAGTATGAGGATGGACATGGGAGACCCGCACAGGGGACAGGAGAGTATTCTCTTGTCGGAGGGAGAGATACCCGCCAGCGACTCCAGTTCCCCCCTGTCCAGCCATATCCCCCCGCAGGATACGCACTGGTCCACCTCCACGCCCTCCCTAATATAGGTCTTCATCTCCCTGCCGCATATGGGACATTTGACCACTCTCACGGTTCCACCCTCCCGGATATACCACGACCACCGTAAAACCCTTCCGGAGCGTTAAATTTCCCTCCGACCCCACGATAGACCAGGACCACGGCGGCCAGGGAGACGACCCCGGGAGCCAGCAGCCAGACCGCCGGTATATAGGAGAGGGACCACAGGAGGAAGAGAGCGAGACCAGAGAGCATCACCCCCAGCCAGACCGCCGGGTTCCAGGACAGCATCCTCCTCCCCTCCAGCGGGTCCACTGGAAGGGAATCCACCACCATGAGCATGAGGGAGAGGGATATACCGAATCCTCCGGCCGTCCTCCAGAAGCCATCCGACATATAGAGGGGGGCAAACATCAGCAGGAGGAGGGGGGCGGAGAGCACCTTGATCAGGGCGGAAGCACCCCTGGCCTCCACGCTGCCGGAGGTCTTGGTCTTGCCCGGAGATCCGAAGGGGGAGGAGAACAGGAGGGATGTCAGCAGAAGCATCAGCAGGCCGAAGGGCCAGAGGGAGAAGCCCCCGCCGCCGCCCAGCCTCCTCACGGTACGGGCCTCCAGAGTTTCCATGACCAGCACTATCACCACCGTGGGAAGAAGGGCCGCCGCCACCAGGAGACCCAGGGCCCCGGAGGAATACCCGCCGCCGGAGAGGAGGCCCCCGGCGGATGCGGCGGAAAACAGGGACAGGGCCAACACGCCGATCGTCATTCCCATGTATCCGCCCAGACCCCGCCGCCGACGTTCCATGTCGAACATCCTCTCCTCGGCATATTCGCCCAGCCCGTCGGAGATACCTCCACCGCCGACGTAGGCACCCAGGCCGGCGCCAGCCAGTGCCACGACACTTCCGAGAATCATGCTGCCCACCACGCTGGCGGGGGCGGATGCCGTGTTGGAGACGAAGACCGTTATCTCCCTTGTCACGTTGACACCAAGGGTGGTGTTGTATCCCGACGCCTCTATGGTGGCCTCGCCCCTTGTCCCGGAGGTATCCCATTCCGCATGAAAAACGCCTCCCGTGGGGCTGCCGGAGGCCACAAGCTCCCTCTTGCCGCCGTTATCCCAGGTGACGTATACCTCCACCCTGTCTATAACCGGTGAACATTTGACGGTGAACGAGAGGAGGCCGGTGACGGTCTCGCCGTCGCTGATGCCCAGGAAATCCAGCACCAGGGAGGATGGCTCCATGAGTCCGGGTCTCCTGTGGAGGACTATCCGGACGGTCATATCCTTTTCCACGTCCACGGTGATGTTCCCCTCCAGGTCGCCCAGGGATGCGGTGAAGTTGTGGGGAGAGAGCGGGGTCTCCCCCTGGGAGGAGAACTCCACGGTCAGGAGAGGCAGGGGGCCCACACGGCCGTTCTCGTCGGCCGTCCCCAAAAAGAGGGTTTCACCCAGAAGGTCCGTGGCGTTGACCGCCGCCCCCTCCGCGGCCGTGCCGTTCTCGTCCTCCACCTCCACGGCGACCCACCATCCCACCCAGACCCTGGAAGAGGTGTCGTTGAAATACATGCTGGCCCGGTCGAAGATGGTGCTTATGAAAACGGGTTCCGAGCCGTTGCCCGCCCAGATGTCGTATTCGCCGGAATCCGCTATGGAGGAGTTGTAGATGTGGGGCTGGCTGACATCCCTGACGTATATGCCGTAGGAGCCGGAGGTGTTGACCGTGCAGCCGTCTATGAGGGGGGAGGCGCCGTCGGCTATGAAAACCCCCACGACCCCGGAGTCCCGGACGGTCACGTTGCGGAACACGGGTGTGGAGGGTAAGAAAGCCGCTATGCCGGAGACGTCGTTGCCCTCGACCATGCCGCCCGTGATCTCCACCGAACCCTGGGATAACAGCTGTGTCTTGATGCCGTTCTCCCCGTTCCCCAGGAACAAGCCTCCCGTGGACCTCACCGAGGCGTAGTTGAGGACGAAAAGGCCGTTTCCCGTGTTGCCGCCCGAAACGGAGTCCATCATATCCAGCTCCGCACCGTCCTGGACCTCGATGCCGTCCTGCGCGTTGCCCCAGACCGCCCCGTCCAGCATGTCCAGTTCCGAGTTGTCGTAGAGGATGACGCCGTAGTCGCCGTTGAAGGAGATGTTGTCCCCGGTGGACGTGGCCCGGGCGTAGTCCCTCATGGCCAGACCCTTATCATCGTTGGACAGGATGACATTGTCCTCCATCACCGTCCTCGAGTGGTATGAGAGAAGGACGCCCACGTTCCCGCTGCCTTCCACCCTGGAGCCTTTTACGGAGCACTCCACGTAGTCCTGTACCTCTATGCCGTTTCTGGAGTTGGAGAGGATGCTGCAGTTCAGCACGGAAAACGTGGCGTTCAGGGAGGCTATTATTCCGTTGCGGCCGCTGCCCGTTATCGTCACGCTCTCCAGAAACGTCTGGCTGTCCTGCTGGCACAGGACCCCGTCGTTGGCGTTGCCGTCCAAGAGCACGGAGACCGCCGTCATGTAAGCGGAGCCTACGGCGGACAGACCGTTGCGGCCGTTGAAGGATGAAGAGCCGTTGAACACCTCGGCCCGTGAATCGTACTTGACCGCCACGCCGTCCCGGGTGTTGGAGGACATGGTGCACGACTCCAGCCTCATGAAGCCCGAATCGCCCCCGTAGGCGCCGTTCCAGCCGTTGCCGTGGAAGGAGGAGGAGAGGGCGAACACACGAGATGAGCCCAGGGCCTCAAGGCCGTCGTAGGCGTTGTCGTGGATGTCCGTTGAGTTGACGAACATGGTGGTGTTGTCCCATGCCACTATACCGTAGGTGTTGTTGTATATCTCGCAGTCCTCCAGGGTGACCAGGGAGTCGCCGGCCCCGCCCACCGCCGCCCCGTATAGGGTGTTTCCGTAGAGGGAGGATGAGACCAGGGTGAGGGTTCCCCCGGTGGCGTGTATGCCGTTGAGATGCAGTCCGGTTATCCGGCATTTCTCCAGTTCCACCTCGCCCCGGGTGTCGAATACGTAGAAGAAGTTGTCCCGGTACTGGGCGAAGGTGGAGTTGAAGCCCCTCAGAACGCCCCCTTCCACGAATATGCCGTGCTGTCCCGGGTATGCACAGTCTATGAAGAGGGAAGAGTTCAGTAGGGTCAGGGATCCGGCTTCTGTTATCCTGAGGTCGCCCCGGAGGATTATTGTCTGGTTCTCTATGACCGTGGTGTCGGATATTATCCAGTCCCCCGCCAGCGGAGGAGGGGTTTGAGCGTAGGATATGGGGATGAAGAGTTGGAAAAGAAGGAAAAAGAGCAGCATGAGGGCGGGTAGGGAGATATTGGAGAAGGGTGGTTTGAGAATATGAAACCGAGGTTTTGATATGTGCCATCTCACATATTTCACCCTCTCACCTGGTGGATATGAGGTGTTGAAGGTTTATAAGGTTTGCCCACGACATCCTCGTCTTTTCTTTAACTATCGTTATACTTTCCTTGCTTTTTGTTAAAATAACCGTCAATAACCGTCTAGATGCTGATGCCGCCCATTGTACCCATTCACGTTGCACTCCACATTCCACCCATCAAATGGTGTGGGGTAATCATAGAGAATAAATACCTCCTCCATCATCCGGGAGCCATCCGGGAGCCGTGATGAGGATGAAGGAAAACGAGAAGAAAAGGCAGGGGTCCATAGACGACATAGAGGTGACGAGGAAGATACTGGACAGGTTCTACAGGGAGTTCCGGGAGGCAACCGAGACGGATGTGGTCATAGGAGGAGCGGGACCCGCCGGTCTCGCGGCCGCCAGATACCTTGCCCGGGAGGGGTTAAAGGTGGTCATATTCGAGAGAAAACTGTCCCCCGGCGGGGGCATGTGGGGTGGGGGCATGACCTTCCCCGTCATAGTGGTCCAGGAGGGGGCCGTACCCCTGCTGGAGGAGGCTGGCATCCGGGTGGAGGATGCTGGTGGAGGATACTACACAGCCGACTCCATAGAGGCCACCGCCAAACTCCTCTCCTCCGCCCTGGACGCAGGAGCCAGGATGTTCAACGCCGTCTCCGTTGAGGATGTCATGATGCGAAACGACCGCATCACCGGGGTGGTGATCAACTGGTCCGCCGTGGAGGCCGCCGGTCTCCATGTGGACCCCCTGACGGTGCGGTGCAGGGCGGTGATAGACGCCACGGGTCATCCCGCCGAGATATGCCACATAGTGGAGAGAAAGACCGGGGCCCTGGCCACCCCCTCCGGCCGTGTGGAGGGAGAGAGGAGCATGTGGGCCGAGGTGGGGGAGCAGACCGTGGTGGAGAACACCGGGGAGGTCTATCCCGGCCTCTACGTGGCGGGTATGGCGGCCAACGCCGTGCACGGAGCCCCGAGGATGGGTCCCATCTTCGGAGGCATGCTCCTGAGTGGACGGAAAGCGGCGAAAGATATAATAAGGAGTTTGGGGGGAGAATAGAGAATATGAACTCCCTGGTGAAATTGAAAGGCAGCATGGTCCTCACACTGGCCCTCATGTTCGGGCTGCTGTTCGGAATGGTGTCCATACTGGGCTTTTTCTATTCCTCTCCCCCCATATTCTTCTTCATCCTGGCCCTGGTCATCGTCCTCATCCAGTGGGCGGTGGGGCCCAGCGTGGTCAGGCTCTCCACGAAACCGAGATATATCCAGAAGGGAGAGATGCCCTGGCTGGAGATGACGGTCGCCGAGCTCTCCCGCCAGGCCGGTGTCCCGGAGCCCAGAATAGCGGTGGTGGAAAACCCGGAGCCCAACGCCTTCGTCTTCGGAAGGACGACAAAGAGCGCCACCCTGGCCGTTCACACCGGACTGCTGGAACGCCTTACCCGGGAGGAGGTCAAGGCGGTAATAGGGCACGAGCTGGGACACCTCAAGCACAAGGATGTGGTGGTCATCACCGCCATAAGCGTCATACCCCTCCTGGCCTTCCTGGCTTCCAGGTTCCTGCTCTGGGGCGGCGTCCTGGGCAGGAGGAGGGACAGCGGCGTCATGATACTCGCAGGTCTGTTCTTTCTGGTCATCTATTTCATCGGCCAGCTTATAATACTCCATCTATCCAGGCTGAGGGAGTACTACGCCGACGCCTTCTCCGCCGAGATAACCGGCAGACCCATGGACCTTGCCAGCGCCCTCTCCAAGATAACCTTCGGCCTCTCCATATCCAAGGAATCCCACAGCGTGGCAAGGTCGTTCTACATAGGGGATCCGGAGACCGCAAAGAAGGAGGTCGCCGGCATACTACGCAACCCCCACGAATACGACCTGAACGGTGACGGTGTTCTGGACCAGAGGGAACTGGAACTGGCCCTGGAGAAGGAGGCGGAAAAACACAGGAAATCCCGACTGCTGACCCTCTTCTCCACCCACCCCCCCACCTACGCCAGGATAAAAGCCCTGAAACAGCTGGAACAGGAGATGCGGGGATACTGACCCTCCCTCTCATCCATCACCCGAGCGCTTCCCTGGCCAGCATCTCTATATCCTTTTCCCCTACAAATCCCTGTATCTCCCCATGGAGTTTCTTCATCCTCTCCACCGCCTCCACCAGACCCCCATCCAGCATTCTTGCCGCCGCCCACTCCAGACCGCCGAACTCCGTACCCCTCACCATGTTGTCGGCATGACAAACCACCTTCTCCTCCAATGTCACGGGCATATAC
>JAGHBH010000158.1 GCA_021161085.1 Thermoplasmata archaeon
GGACAAGGGGTTCGTGCTGGTGGACCTCGACAGGGGGCGGTGGGAGTTCAGAACCATAGAGACCAGGCCGATGTACGACCTCGGCCCGGTGGTGTTCCAGGGGGGAACGCCGGATGAGGTGGAGAGGGAGATAATGGGCCTCCTGGAGTCCGTGGACCTGGAGGGCGCCCTGGTCCGAGTGGTGGTGAAGGACATACCCAGATCCGTCTACCGGGCTCTGGACCACCGGAGGTTGAAGGCGGCCGGGGCCGACGCCCTGCACTTCCAGATGGGCTTCACCTTTTCCGGGGATGACGTCTCCCTCGGCGGCGAAGGGGGGACCATAGGGACCGTAGACCTGGAGTTCGAGGAGTTCATGAAGGAATATCCGGTGGAACATCTGGACAGGAAAAGGCTGGCCGAGATGGGCAGGAGCTATCTCCACTCCCCAGGGGGTGACGGGGAATGAGGCTGGTCTCCCTCCACCTGGAGAACTACCGCCAGTTCAGGACCCTGGACCTGGAGTTCCCCGAGGGGCTGATCGGCATCGTGGGCCCGAACGGCAGCGGAAAGACCACCCTGGTGGAGGCTGTGGCCTGGACGCTCTACGGGAACAAGAGGGAGATAGTGCGGGCCGGGAAGGACAGCATAAAATGGGCCGGGGCGGGCAGGGGGGACAGGGTGCTCTCCAGCCTGGTGTTCGTCCTGGAGGGGGAGGAATACACCCTGGAGAGGACGATGAAGGACGCCTCCCTGTGGTCCGGAAAGAACCTGCTGGCCAAGGGCACGAGGGCCGTGGAGGACAAGATCGTCGAACTGCTGGGCATGGAATATCCGGAATTTTCGGCGTCCGTCTATGCCAGGCAGAAGGAGCTCAGCATGCTCTCCCGCAAGACGCCGGAGGAGAGGAGGAGACTGGTCCACAGGCTGATGGGCATAACCGCCGTGGAGGAGGCCAGGGACCGTGCGAGAAGGAAAAGGAGGGAGCTGGAGAGCCGTCTGGAGGGAGCGATGGATGTGATATACAGGGACGGCGTGGACCAGAGGGATACGATAAGGAAGGAGATGGAGGAGGCGAAGGGGAGAATGGATGGGGTTGTTGAGGCCATGGAAACGGAGGAAAGGAGGCTGGAGGAGATAAGGAAAAGGCTGGAGAATGCGGAAGGCGTCCTGGCCGAACTGGAGGGGCGGCGGAAGGAGTACAACAGGCTGCTCCGTGAGATGGAGGGCGTGAAGGGCCGCCTGGAGGCCACCCGGAGGGAGGCAAAGGCTCTGGCCGTCCAGATAGGGGAACTGAGGGAGAGGGGGAAAGAGATGCCCAGGCTGGAAAAACTGGAGGAGGAGTACGTAAGGGCGAGGGAGAGGAACGAACGGCTTGAGAGCGAGAAGGAAAAGTGGCAGAAGGCTGAGGCCCTCGGAAAGGAGATGGACCGGCTCAGGGCCGAGCTGGACGGGATGGAGGGGAGAATGGAGGGGTTGAAGGCCGAGGCGGCCAGGAGAGAGGAAGTGGAGGGACAGCTTGCCGATGTCGAGGAGAAGAAAAAAGCGGTGGAGGGGGAGATAGAGAGGCTGTCCGTCTTGAAGGGGGAGATAGAGGGGAGGATATCCGGTCTGAGGAACACCCTGGGGGAAAAGGAGGAGCATCTCAACCAGATCGCCGGCCTTGGGGAGGAGGGGGTCTGTCCCACGTGCGAGCGTCCCCTGGGCGGCCATTACAGGGAACTGCTGGCCAAATACGGGAGGGAGATGGAGGACATCCGGAGCCGTATGGAAGAGGCGGAGGAAGAGAGGCGGGATGTGGAGGAGAGGATGGAGGGTGAGAAGAGGCATCTGGCCGCACTGGACAAAAAACGCAGGAAGCTGGAGGGGGAGTTGAAGAGGCTGGAGGGGGCTGCGGCCGAGCTCAGAGAGCTGGAGAGGAGAAGGAAGGAGATAAAGGAGAGGCTGGAGACCCTGGCCTCCGAAAGGGATGGGTTGGGTGAGGTCGCCCATGATCCGGAAGAGCACGGGAGGGTGAAGGCGCTCCTGGCGGAGCTGGAGGAGAGCCATCGCTCCTATATCATGCTGTCAGAATCGCTGTCCCGTCTCCCTGAGCTGGAGAGGAGAGAGGGGACCCTGGGGGAGGAGATAGGGAGGCTGAGCGGCAGGCTGGAGGCCTTGGAGGAGAAGATGTCCGCCCTGGCTTTCTCGGAGGAGGAGTACGAGGAGGCGAGGAGGGATGTGGAGGCTTTGAGAAGGGAGGAGAGGGGGGTGATGGAGAGGCTCTCGGCCCTCCGGGAGGATAGGGCATCGCTTTCCGCCAGCCTCCGGTCTTTGGAGAGCCGCCTGGAGGAGCTGGGAGAGGCGGAGAGGAAGATCCGCGGTTTCCGGGAGGAGATCAGGTATCTGGAGGCCCTGGCAGGCTCTAGGTCCTCGGACCGGGCGGTGTTCAACGATTTTCTGAGGTTCCTCACTGACAGGATGCGGCCCCTCCTGAGAGAGCATGCCTCGGCGTTCTTCAACGTCATAACCGACGACCGCTATGGCGGGCTGGAGCTGGACGAGGATTATTCGGTCAGGATATACGATGCCGGCCCGGAGCCCCTGCCGGTTTCCCGGTTTTCCGGGGGTGAGGAGGATGTGGCCAATCTGTCCCTCCGTCTGGCAATATCCAGGGTTCTGTGGGAGCGTTCCGGCGAGAGGATACAGTTCGTCATCTTGGACGAGATTTTCGGTTCTCAGGACGAGCGGAGACGGGAGAACATAATACGGGTTCTGGATTCGCTGTCCAACACCTTCCGTCAGGTGTTCATCATCACCCATATAGAAGGGATAAAGGAGAGGGTGGAGCACATCATCCGGGTGGAGGAGATGGAGGACGGCTCCAGCAGGGCTTTTCTGGAGTGAATACAGAGGGACAAAAACAAAGGAAATAAAGGAAAGGGGTTGGGGGCGGGGTTGATGGCCGGGTTACTTCCTGGCCATTATCTTCATCCAGCCGCCGCTCTCGTAGATGGCGAGCTTCTTGTCCTTGAGCAGCTTGCCGAACTCGTCCCAGGATATCTCCTGGATTCTCTCGTTGTTTCCCTTGGTGAACTGGATACCGTTCGTACCCTTCACCTTGCCCGGCTTGAGTTTCTTGCTCGTGGCTATCTTCTTCGCCTCGTCCAGGGAGATTTCTCTCATTGCCATGCTTTTTTCCTCCTTTCTACCCTGGATGCCTATCCAGACATCCAGAACCCTTATCCCCTATCCAGTATATATAACTTTCGCATTCTGGCCGGGGTCTGGGGCCGGCGGCCGTGTCTCCGGGTGGTATTTTTTCCCGACCGTTAATTTTATAAACCCCGCCGCACATACTTTATCCGCTCGCCTGTATTCCTCCGGGATGGGAAATGGTAGCATGGGGTATCTGTGGTTAGCAAGGTTTTTATAGGAGAAGGAGATAGGGGGTGGAAGCCTTCCCCCTGCGGAGGGCATCCTATCACCCTGTGGAGACCTCTGGCATGCACGGAGCACCCGGCCCCTGAGATGTGTTTGGTCTGTCCTGCAATGTGAAACAGCGGATGCTTTGTATCCATCTCCGGCCGTCGGTGCGGGGGTTGCCCACGGGGTTCAGCCGCAGAAACCCACGGCGCTGGACACAGCACGGGTCCGTAGCTCAGCTACTTAACGGAACCCTTGGGCTCCGCTTGTAGCCGACCTACGGTATACGCAATAGATGGGTCCGTAGCTCAGCTAGGTAGAGCGTCCGGCTTTTAACCGGACGGCCAGGGGTTCGAATGAGGCCGTGTGCCTCCGGAAGTCCCCTCGGACCCGCCATCCCGCTCAACACCCCCGGATAGAGGAGTGCTGGAAGATGAGAGAAAAGGAAAGGCCCGGTAGAAATCCGTCCTTCAAGGGCGTGCGATACGAGAGGTGGTAGAGTGAAGGAGTTTACCGTCATGGACCATGATATGGTGCCGGAGCATCAGCTTCTCTCGGAGGAGGAGGCCGAGAAGGTGTTGGAGGAGCTCGGTATGAGCCGCGAGCAACTTCCCAAGATAAAGAAGAAGGACCCCTGCGTTCTTCTCCTGGAGAGGGTGCACGGGGAGATCCCGGTGGGGTCGGTGATAAGGATAATAAGGAAGAGCCTTACGGCGGGGGAGACCGTGGCGTATCGGACCGTGGTGGCGGAGACCCTGAAGGAGGCCAGGGATTCCCAGTATATCCTTTCCATCGAGCGGTAGAGGAGGACGCCGGGCTTAGACGCAGAAGGATGACGGATAATGAGCGTGATGGATGTCGGAATGATGATAGAGAAGGAGATGTATGGGAGTGAGGAATCATGAGAGAACTCGTGAGGGCTTTTTTCCGTGAGAGGAGCATAGTCAACCATCAGATAGCGTCTTTCAACGATTTCATCAGGACGCCGGAGAACATCAACAGCCGCATGCAGAGGATACTGGATGAGGTGGGGGCCAGCGAGGAGCCGGACGAGAGGGGGTATTTCAAGCTGGACCCCGACAGGACCGGCGACGAGCTGGTGATAGTGAGATACGGGAGGGAGAGGACACCGGAGGGGGAGATAGACCCGAAGGCCCCCAACACCGTGGCCCTCCAGAAGCCGCAGATAAAGGAGGCTAACGGGGCGACCCGGTATATCACCCCGATGGAGGCCAGGCTTAGGAATTTCACCTACCAGTCTCCCATCGAGGCCAAGTTCACCATCACGAAGATAGACGTTCCGGCGGCCATCCGGGAGCTGGAGGCGGAGTTCGACACCAAGATAGACATGCTGACCAACGAGCATATACACTATCTCCTGCACAACGAGGAGATACTCCGCAAATGTCTCTCCAGGATAGACGAGGAGAAGGTCACCATAGGATATCTGCCGATAATGGTGAAGTCCAGGCAGTGCAATCTTCATCCCCTGAACATAAGGGAGGACGGCACGCCCGTGACCGACCCGGAGGAGTATGCGGAGGCGCTGCGGAAGGAGATGGAGGACCCCTGTGACCCCGGCGGCTATTTCATCATCGGCGGCACGGAGAGGGTGCTGATTTCCCTCGAGGATCTGGCGCCCAACAAGGTGATGGTTGAGTACAACGAGAGATACGGCACGAGGATGGAGGTGGGCAAGGTGTTCTCCCAGCGGGAGGGATACAGGGCTCTCACGCTGATGGAGAAGAAGAAGGACGGCATCCTGGAGGTGTCCGTTCCGGCGGCTCCCACCAACATCCCCCTGGTGGTGCTCATGAAAGCCCTGGCCTACAACGAGGAGGCCGAGGCGGAGGGTGGAGACACGGGGAGTCTGACGGACCAGGAGATATTCGAGGCCATAGTCTCGGAGCCGGAGATGGAGAACATCGTTCTGGCCAACATAGAGGACTCTCACAATCCGAAGAACTATCCGCCGGACGGCATCCACACCCCGGAGGACGCATGGAACTACCTGGAGAGGAAGTTCGCCATGGGCCAGGCCAAGGAGTACAGGGTGAAGAAGGTCCGGTCCATCATAGACAGGAGCCTCCTGCCCCATCTCGGGGTGAAGAGGGAGGACAGGCAGAAGAAGATAATATTCCTGGGCCGTATGGCCCGTTCCGTTCTGGAGCTCCATCTGGGAAAGCGGCCGGAGGATGACAAGGACCACTACGCCAACAAGCGGTTGAAGCTGGCGGGCGACCTGATGGAGGACCTCTTCCGTACCTCTTTCAGCGCCCTCATAAAGGACCTCAAGTACCAGCTTGAGAGGAATTACAACCCCAAGAAGCCGGTGAAGATAAGCAGCACCATACGTTCGGACATGTTCAGCCAGAGGATATACCACGCCATGTCCACCGGCAACTGGGTGGGGGGAAGGACCGGTGTATCCCAGCTGCTGGACAGGACCAGCAACATGAGCACCATCAGCCATCTGCGCAGGGTGACGTCACCCCTCACCAGGAGCCAGCCCCATTTCGAGGCAAGGGACCTCCACGCCACCCAGTGGGGACGTCTGTGTCCCAACGAGACCCCGGAGGGGCAGAACTGCGGTCTCGTGAAGAACTACGCTCTCATCGTGGACGTCTCGGAGGGTGTGGACGAGAGGCCAGTCAAACAGCTTCTCATGGACTCCCTTGGGTGTGAGCCCGTGAAGGGCAGCCTGAGGGAGGAGATGACCAAGGGGAAGGTGTATCTCAACGGGGACCTGGTGGGCCTGCACGCCGAGCCGGAGGTTCTCGTGGCGGAGCTCAGGAAGAGACGGCGCCGGGGAGAGATATCCCACGAGGTGAACGTGAGGTATGACCCGGACATGAACGAGGTCATCATCAACTGCGATGCCGGCCGTCTGAGGAGGCCGCTTTTGATAGTGGAGGACGGGGACGTCAACCTCACCAAGAAGATGCTGGAGGAGATAGAGCGGGGGGAGATAAAGATCTCCAAGGACCTGTTCAC
>JAGHBH010000038.1 GCA_021161085.1 Thermoplasmata archaeon
CACCCCCGTGACCCCCGGGTCCAGCGTCCCTCCGTGCCCCGCCTTTTCCACGTGGAGCATGTTCTTGACCCAGGCGCTCACCTGGTGGCTTGTCGGTCCGGGGGGTTTGTCCACCACCGCTATCCCGTATCCGAGGTGCATGTCAATGGGCCTTTCGTTGGGGTGATGTCCGGGCATCTCAACCCCCCCGGATGTCTTTCCCGTTTGTTCCTTCCAGGGCCGACAGGATGCGGGCCACGACCTCTTCCGGCGGGTTCCGGAGGGTGTCTATGACCAGGTCGTATATGCTGGTGTCCAGGAGGTCTATGCCGTAGAAGTCCATGTATCGTGTGGCCTCCGATCTTTCCCTTTCCAGCATCTCCCGGAGGGCCTTTTCCAGGTCCTTGCCCTCCCTGCCGCTTATCCTCTCCGCCCGGACGTGCGAGGGGGCGGTGAGCCACACCTTGAAAGAAGGGATGGAGCTGAGGTGGCAGAGCATCCCGACCAGCCGTCCCTCCAGTATGACATCCCGGTTCTCCCTCGCCCTCCGGACCATCCTGTCGTCCAGCCCTCTGTCTATGCTGTCGTCCTCTTCCGCCATTCTGCTGAACTCCGCCAGGGAAACCCCCCTCTCTTTGGCCATCTGTCTGAACTCCTCTCCGGCCGATATCACGGGCAGGCCCGTTCTCTCGGCCAGGAGATAGGCGGCGGTGGTCGTTCCGGAACCGGGAAGCCCGGATATGGTTATCCTCAATACCGCACCTCCGGATGTTTCAGCCCTCTTCCCGCTCTCCATCTTCCTCGTCCCTCTCCCACCTTTCGTCGGCCTCCATCTCGGCCAGACGTTTCTTGAAGGAGATGCTCTTCAGTATGCGCTGGACCACCTGGCCCAGGGGTATGGTGACCAGGGAATACACCCATATCCAGATGTAGGCCACCCCGAGGATGGGTCCCTTTCTCTCCAGGGAGATGTTGGTGGCCCAGGGTATGGAGAAGGTGCTGTTGGGGGCGGCGGAGACGAACATCATGAGCCAGGTGAATATGGATATGAGCACCAGCATGGTGATGACCATGGATTTCATCTGCTTGGATGTCTGCATCATGTGCTGCTGTGTTATCTCCTTCTGCTGCTTGAGAAGTTTCTCCATTCTGGAGTTCTGGCCCTTGAGTCTGGCCTCCCTTATCTCCTTGTTGAAGGCGCTCAGGATCTTCTGGTTCCTGGCCATGGCCACCCAGTCAGTGAAGAAGTGCCTGGTCCCTATGGAGAAGAGACTCATCATTATGCCCCCGCCGAGGAGGGTGAGCAGGGGATACCTGTAGTCGAACCCTATGAGGGGCTGGAACACCGATCCCACCATGAGGGCGAAGGACAGACGGAGCCGTTGGTCCAGCATGACCATGAATGTGAACATGAACACCAGTATCACAAGAAACTCGCCGGTGTCTTCCTGTCTCTGGGCTCCTGCCATGTTCCTCAATCCTCTTCCTTATATCGCCGTATCGCCGGGTGACCTTCCGGATGTCGGTGGATGGGGTAGGTCGTTAGCGTTCGCTACCAGCCCTCATCATCCCGTCCCGAAGAAGCCACGCAGCATGGGGTGCATCTCCATGACCTGCTCCTTGCCTATCTGCTCGTAGAGACGGATGAGTATACCCACGGTCAGCAGCACCCCCGTGCCGCTTGTCTGCCCGACCGTTCCTATGAGATTTGCACCCGCCGCCAGGGCTCCCACGAAGGCTCCGCTGATGACCGTCACCACCGGGATGTATCTCTCCAGCACCCTTTCCAGTATCCTGGGGTCCCTTCGGAAGCCCGGGATCCTCATCCCGCTGTTCTGAATCTGTTTGGCCACATCCCTCGGGCCCATGTTGGTGGTCTCTATCCAGAACTTGGCGAATATGATGGATCCCACTATCATCACGGTGACATACACCACCAGTTTGACCACCAGCTGGCCGATGTCATGTCTCTGCAGATATGCATCCGCATACCTAGAGTTGACCAGCGGAAGGAACCACTCGTACAGCCCCCTCGGCCTGTTCAGATACCATGCGAGACCCGCCACGGGCTGGCTGCTCCCCGGCTCGTACGCCCCCAGCATCCAGTTGTGCCCCAGTATGGGGAAGTTGCTCATGGTGGGGTGGCTCCAGAACAGCAGGGAGAACATGCTGATGTTAGCCAGCAGGGCGCTCATCAGTATAACGGGTATGTTGGATGCGTAGATGAGCCGTATGGGATACCTCCCCCTGGCTCCCCTGGCGCTCTCGTGTGCCAGCGGCAGCTCAACCCTGCTGCTCTCCGCATACGCCACTATGAAGAAGATGACCATGGTCCCAACCAGCGCTATGAGCGGGTTCGGAGGCTGCAGTATTATCCTCTCCACCCCGCCGTTTGCCAGGCTGCCGGCGGAACTGTGGGTTATGATGTAGAGGGTCTTGGGGATGGTGCCCGCAGGCGGATTGCTGAGGCTCACCGGAAGGCTGGAGTTGCCCGGCATCCAGTTCAGCGTGCCGGTGAATATGGCCCTGCTGACGCCTGCCGCAATGAACATGGATATGCCGGAGCCTATACCCCACTTGGACACCACCTCGTCCATGAGGAATACCAGGTAGCTGCCGACGAAGAGCTGGAGGACGATGAAGGTCTTAGCCAAAGCCATCCCGTGGCCCGCCCACCATCCATCCATGGATGCGGCGAAGGCCGAAGAGGGCTGGAGGTAGCCATACACCTGGGGGACGGCCTCCACGAATATCATCACTATGACTATGAGCTTCTGTACACCCTGATATGTGGCCTTGTCGTCCTCCTTGGAGAGGTCGAGGTTGAATATCTTGGCCCCAGTGAACAGCTGCATGATGATGCTGCCCGTGACTATGGGGCCTATTCCCAGATGCATCAGCGACCCCTGGGCACCAGCTAGGATGGCCCGATAGCTCTCGAACATATCCACCGTGGTCTTCTTGTCCAGACCGTAGAGGAACACGTTGGTGAGCACGAAATAGAGTATGAGGATAAGGATGGTCCAGAACATCTTGGTCCTGAAGTGGACGTGCCCCTCCGGACGCTTGACCGCCGGGAGCCTATCGCTTATGGTTCGCAGCCCGTAGAGCTTGCTTCCCTCACCCGCATAGGAGTATGCGAGGTAGACCATCCCCACGAAGGGGGCGGTGAACAGGATGGTGAACCAGAGGCTCATACCTTCCAGGTGGCTCCACCATCTGAGGAATAGAATGAGCAGTATCCATCCGGCCAGGATGGGCAGGGCCACTTTCTTGTTCCTGGGAACTCTGTCTTCAGGCTCCATGGGTCATCCTTTCCTTCTGAGTGGTTGGTCACACGTCCGCTTATCATCATTCCGGGGCTTCCGGGGTCCCGTCGCTTGCCTCGGTCCCCTGCGGTTCGGAGGGGGAGAGTTCCACGCTGCCTCCGGCGGCCTCCACCTTCTCTATCGCCAGGGGGCTCGCCCTCTCCACCCTAATCCTGAGGGGTTTTTCTATTTTGCCCGACCCCAACAGCTTGTCAACCCCCATCTCCGTCAGATCTATCTCCTCCACACCGCGTTCCTTGGCCCATCTGTCCACATCACGCACGTTCACCGTGACCAGGGGACGGCTTATGCTGGGATGTCTCTTGAACCCTCTCCTGCCGAAATGGTCCCTGTCATACTTGAGGGTCCACGTCCACCGGTGTTTGTGG
>JAGHBH010000125.1 GCA_021161085.1 Thermoplasmata archaeon
CTACTATCATCTCTTCACGCAGAACGAGCTTGTGGAGCTGGCGGCCCTAGCGGGATGGCGGGGGTGGTGTTCACTCACTGCGACAACCACGACCTCGTGGGGGGACACACGCCTTATAGGGGGCCTCCGGGGGATCTGGTGGACCCCGGGTTTGATGTTGTGCCGGTGTCTCCTGCGGGCTATGAGGCCAGAGAGAAGGAGGATGAAGAGCAGCAGGGTTAACATGGTCGCTTCCGTTCCTTCTGACAAACGATTTATAAAACCGTCATTCTACAGGGTGGTGTGACGGAGATGGAAATGACGGCGGCGAATGACAAGACTGAGATGAGAGAAGGGGGGGAGGAGAGAGGGGGGCAGAGAATACTCTTCACCACGGCATACATCCGGCATCCAGGGGACTATTACGACTGGGTGTCCACCAACATCCCGTGGAAGATGAGGATAGGAGGCAAGAGGATGTTCTCATCCGGCCTCAGGTTCATCAGGGAGAACGTTCCCGGGATAGAGATACTGGAATACCCCACGTGGGACAGATATCTCGCCGAGCTGAAGAAAGGATGGGACGTCGTGGGCTTCTCCTTCTACCTCAACGAGACGGACAGGGTCAGGAGAATGGTGGAGGCGGCCAGAAAGGCGGGTGTAAAGGAGCTGTGGGCCGGCAACTACGGGGCCATAACCCCCATGGTCCACGAGTGGTTCGACGAGGTCTTCATCGGTTACTCCGAGAGCATGCTGAGGATGAAACTGGGCTACGAGCCCGCCCCGATAAAGCATCCGGACATCATCCGCCGTGTGGACCTCCCCCTGCTGGGCACCAGGGCGGCCGGTGGCATATTCACCACCCGGGGATGCAGGGTGGGCTGCAAGTTCTGCCAGGGACCCATATTCACAAAGCGGCTGGAGGACATACCCCTGGAATCCGTCGAGGCCGTGCTGGACAGATACAGGGCCCAGGGTGTCAACATCGTGGCAATACTGGATGAGAACTTCGGCACCAATCCGAAGCGTTCCATGGAGATAGTGGAGATGCTGGAGGAGAGGAAGATACACTGGGCCTGCATGACCCGGGCCGATTTTCTGGAAAAACGACTGGACGAGTGGACACGGCCTGGGAGCAGGTTCTTCGCCACATCCCTGGGAATAGAGAGCTTCAACCAAGAGATCCTGGACAAGATAAACAAGAAGACCGAGGCGGAGAGGGTGATAGACCTTCTGGCCCGGCTGAAGGAGAAGAAGATCGGGGTCGTGGGATATTACATGATCGGGGCCCCGGAGGAGACAGAGGAGAGCATAAAACGGGACATAAAGAAACTGGCTTCGCTGAAGGTTGACATCAGCCAGATAACCATACTGACACCCCTCCCGGGTACGCCTCTGTGGGACGAGATAGAGAGCGAGTACGGCATATTCGAAACGGACTACGAGAAGTACGATACCAAGAACTTGGTGTGGAACCACCCCCACATCTCCCCCAAGCGGATGAGGGAGCTTCTGGACTGGGCTCTGAAGACGGCGAACTCCAGGACGAGGACCCTGGCAACGGTGATGAGGCTGGGATGGAGATTCCACCTGGCCCGGAAGGAGTGGAAGAGGGAGATGAAAATGGCCAGCCGCAGCGCCGCCTGAACCCCATACCTCAACCTCAAAGGCCGCTGACGTCCAGAGTTATACCCACGGGGCAGTGGTCGCTTCCCATCACCCTGTCCATTATGAAAGCATCTTGAACACGGGGGAGAAGGTCGTTGCTCACGAAAAAATAGTCTATCCTCCACCCAACATTCCTTTCTCTGGCACGGCTCTTGTAGTCCCACCACGAATATCTATCCTTCTCGTCCGGATGGAAACGGCGGAAGGTGTCCGTGTACCCATGGGAGATGAAGCGGTCTATCCACTCCCTTTCCACGGGGAGGAATCCGGAGACGTTCTCGTTCTCCCTGGGTCTGGCCAGATCTATGGGCCGGTGGGCGGTGTTGAAATCCCCGCACACCACCACCCCCTTTCCCCGCCTCCGATATCTGTCAGCCACTTCCAGAAATTTATCGTAGAAGTTCAGCTTGTACCGGAGCCTCTCTTCGCTTCTCTTCCCGTTGGGGAAATAGACGTTGAAGAGAACCCATCCCCCATAGTCCGTGATGACAGTCCTCCCCTCCCGGTCGAACCTCTCCTCCCCAAGGCCGTAGATGACTTCCTCCGGCGGTATCCTCGTGTATGTGACCGTTCCGCTGTATCCCTTTCTCTCCGCCGGGTTCCAGTAAGCGTGATATCCGGGCGGCTGGGCCACGGCAGATGGAACCTGGTCCGGCCCCGCCTTGGTCTCCTGTATGCAGAGAACGTCCGGCCGGGTCTCGGCGAACCATTCCATGAACCCCTTTCTGACGACGGCCCGGATGCCGTTGACATTCCATGACAGAAGAATCGCGTGGTCTTGGATTTTTATTCGCTGAGCGTCCATCCGGTCGGAGATCGGGGCTGTCATGCGGGGGTGAATAATTGAGGTAAAGATATATTTACCCCCGGTTTTTGCAGAGGCGGTGGATCGTGTGGAAGACAAAACCCAGCATTCCCTGCAGGGAATGCTGGGTTTTGTCTTCCACACGATCCACCGCCTCTGCAAAAACCGGGGGTA
>JAGHBH010000011.1 GCA_021161085.1 Thermoplasmata archaeon
CCCTTGGCCTTTATGGTGAGGGTCTCCCCCATGCTCTTCGCCTTCACCCCCACGATCCGCTCCCCCTCCCTGATCACATCCACAGCGGCCGTACGGAGCATGATGTCAGCCCCCGCCTTGGCTGCGTCCTCCGCCAGCGCCTTGTCGAACAGGTCCCTCTCCAACACCATGCCGACCTCGTTGCCGGCCTTCTCGGCGTCTATGACCAGTCTGGTGCCGTCCGGGGAATAGATGGAGGCCGCCGATATCTCCCTGGCCACCCATCTGCGGTCTATGCGGATGCCCACTTTCTCCTGCCATCTTTTGGAGACACCCTCACCGCATCGAACAGGACTGCCTATCTCCGGCCTCTTCTCTATCATGAGCACGTCCGCGCCGTTCTGGGCGGCGAACTTTGCCGACACGCTGCCTGCGGGTCCGGCTCCCACCACCAGCACATCACACTCTCTGACGTTCATTGTCCGCCACCCCCTATCATGCCCGTGGCCGTGTTTCCGGCGGCCGCGGTTCCACCCTCCCCCACAGGCTCATCCCTGCTTATTGCTCCCACGGGGCAGGCGTTCATGCACACGCCGCAGTTGGTGCACCTGTCGGTGAATACGAGAAAGGTGTCGTCCAGATACAGCGCGTTGAACGGACACATCCCCACACAGGCACCGCAGTGCAGACACAGGTCCCTGTCCACCTTCATCCTACCGCCTCCTCGAATATATCCTGCGTTCCACCATTCCATTCCTCTTCTCACTCATCTATGTGTCTATCGCCCGGCCCTTGTTCCTCTCCCTCCACTCTTCTATGGTCATGGAGAACTTCTTCTCCACCTCCGTCCGGTATGTGGGTCCGCCGTTGTAGGCGCAGAAGGGTATGATCCTGTCGTCCGGTGTGGCATAATGGATGGCACACCTCTTGACCCTCTCTATATCGTAGTTGTAGGCGTCCTGGAAGTGCATGCCGCCCACGAACATGGTCCTCCAGGTGAAGTCTCCCACCGCCTCTTTCCTGCCCGTGCCCACGATGTCCGTCATTATCTCCTGGAGGTTGAACCAGTCCGGTATCCTGTCGTAGTGGATGAACTCTCCGAAGTGCTTGTTGAACTGCTTTACCGCCGCCTCCCTCTTCTTTTTGTCGCTCTTGAACTTGCCGTAGAATTTGAGGGCGAACTGGCCCAGGGTGGTGTTGGCCTTTGCAGCCAGCTCTTTCATCTTCTTCATCATTCCCTCCACATCGACGTATCTGGTGATGGGTACTATCTCGTTGTCGTCGTTTATCACCAGGAATGTGGCCACGCCGCAGTGGGGGTGGGTGGTGAACGCCAGCTTGCACTCGCCGCTCAGGGTGGAGATGAGTTCGCTTATGGGGGTCACGAAGGGTACGGGATAGAAATCGTCGGGGGTCAGATAGTCCGTCTGCTCGGAGAGCCAGTGGATGAGATCTGAGAGTGTGGCTCTCTCCTCCATCCTCTTCTCGTAGTCTATCCTCCCGGTGAAGGCCACGGGCTGATAGTTGACTCCCCTTACGACATCGCTGTTCTCTATGGCAAAATTGAGTATCTCGCCCACCTGGTCGTCGTTGATTGTCCTCACCACCGTGGGAACCAGTACCGTCGCCAGCGGTTTCGGTTTCACGTTCCGGCATGCCTCTATGGCCTTGAGCTTCACGTCCAACAGGGGGCGGCCCCTTGCCGCTATGTAATTCTCCTCCCGGAGGCCGTCGAACTGGAGATACACCGTATGGAGCCCGCTGTCGAAGGATCTCTGGGCGAAATCCGGGTCCTCCGCGAACTTTATGCCGTTGGTGGCCACCTGTATCTGGGCGAAGCCCAGGTCTCTCGCCGCCTCCAGAGCCTCGAAGTAATGGGGATAGATGGTGGGCTCGCCTCCGGCGAACTGGACCGCGGGGGTGGGCACGGGCCGCTCCTCCCTGAGGTTCCTAAGCATACGCTTGACCGTCTCCAGATCAGGCTCGTAGACATACCCGGCGGCGTTGGCGTTGGCGAAGCAGATGGGACACCGAAGGTTGCATCGGTTTGTGAGATCCACATTCGCCAGGTTGGTGTGGGTGAGATGCAGGTTGCACAGGCCGCATGCGAAGGGACAGGCGTCCGGGGCGGCATCGGTGATGGCGGGGTTCTCCACTCCCACGCCGTCCACGGCCCATTCCTCGGCCTTGAGGAAGAGTTCAGCATCGCTCCAGTAGATGTCCTTGAACTCGCCGTGCTCCGGACAGGTCTTCTTCATCCAGACCTTGCCGTCCTCCTCATACACATCGGCCTCGATGATCTTGAGACATTCCGGGCAGAGCGACTGTGTTTTCTTGGGCAGTCCCCTCTTCAGCGTCGTCTCTCTGATGACCATTCCCATGACACACACCTCTGTACATCACGGGAAGAACGTGGAAAATCCTATAAACCTTTTGTAGTGATATCCGCTACAAATCCCTGCCTGTTGGTATCTTCTCACACAATATCGCCCTCGGCTCCCCTCCCCCCTTCCCAAGGGCTCCGGGTTCCCATTTGAAGAGGTAGAGATGCCGTTGTCCCTCCAGGTCCTCTTCCAGCTTCCGGCGAAACGTCCAGTATTCCCCGGGGTCTATGGGTATTCTGGGGGTGATCTTTCCCGCACCCAGTGCCGCCGCCTCTTTTCGGATGGCAGAGGGTGTGAAGGAGGTTTTGGAGAGCACTTTGTGGGATGAGGTGAAAAATGGGCTCCCGGGATCGTGGTCGGAGGAGAGGAAAACGCTGTGGGACATTACCGTGAAGAGGGAGGTGCCCGTGACATCGCAGAGACTATTGAGGAGGCCGGAGAGGAGGAAGGCATTGGAGGTCTCGTGGATGAGATTCCCAGGGGCCTCCGGAGGGGGAGGGGGCATGGGGCTGCCCTCCATTCTCTCGCCGCCCGGACACATGACCACCGAGGTTTCGGACCTTGCCAGCGGGGGGGAGTAGAGGGTGAGGCGGTTCAACCTGCCCCGATATACGAGGTATTCCCTCTCCCATCTATC
>JAGHBH010000173.1 GCA_021161085.1 Thermoplasmata archaeon
GACCAGGTAATCTCCGGGAACCAGCGACAGGGAGAAATGGCCGGTCTCGTTGGATGCCGCCGTGTTGGACGAGCCGCCCTCCTGGGCGTAGAAATGCAATATCGCCGGAACCCCCTCTCCGTTGTAGAGAACCTCTCCCCGGACCGTGGCCTGTAGAGGGGTCAGGTCCCCGTTTATGTTTATGTATGCAGCCGCCCTGTCCGTCTCGTGGTAGGTTACCCTCTGGTATATACCCTCCACCATCTTGACCTCGTCCACGTCCACATTATACCTGTGGCTGCCACCCGGAACCCTGATATCTATATCACCGTTGGCGTCGGACACCACTCTGATGGGCCTCAGTATGTCCGTCTCGGTGAGGGTCACGTTGACCCCGGGTACGGGGATGTCCTCTCCCTTGACCGTTCCCACTATGGAAGCGGCGGGCGAGAGGGTTAGGTCAACCGCCCTGGGTGCCGTGGAAGACAGGGTGAAGATATCCCCCTGATCCAGGTCATCCCCCGTGAGTAACACCACCGTGAGCTCACCCTCCGGCAGATAGACCTGGAAGGAGTTGTTGGTCACCGTCGTGTTCGTGGAATATATCTCGTATCCCTGGAGGTCGTACACCCTCAGGGTTGCGTTGGTATCCTCCGCCTCCCCCCCGGGGGCCGTGGAAGAGATGTTGCCCGTTATCAGATACTGACGAACACTTTCTATATCCATCTCCAAGGCCGAGGCGCCAACATCCACCCGGAGGGTCTCGTTGGCGTAGTATCTCACCCCATCCTCAGGGTTGAAGTCCAGTGTAACGGAATACTCTCCCGGAGACAAACGGGTGGAGAAGGAGCCGCTGGCCTCGGGAACCACCTTCACCGTGTCCTTCTGGGGGTTGGATGGCGTGAACACTATGACGGCCTGGGAGGGGTCCTCTCCCGGTGTGGACAAAACGCCCCTGACCTCTACATCCGACGGTGAGAGTATCAGGCTAACGGAGGTGTTCATGGAGGTGTTCTTTCCTTCGGTCTCCCTGTAGCCGAAAGCCCATGCCCTGACCTCCGGCCCCTCGCCCGGTCCGCTCCATTCGCCCGATAGCATCATGGATACCTTACCATCAGGGCCCGTAAGCAGGGAGAAGGATAAGCCGTCGGGAGTCGTAACGTTCAGCAGCGCCCCCTGGAAGCCCGAGAAGCTTCCGTTTTTCAGAACCTCGACATCGTATCTGGCACCAAGGGATAGGTCCACATCCAGCGTCTGGGAGGGGTTGGAAGACCCGGTATATTCCTGGATGTCAATGTCATCCAGATAATAACCGGCAGCACCGGAGGAGGACTGGACGTAGAGAGTGTATCTGCCGGGGACCAGGTAGGCCATGTATTTCCCGTCAGATGAGGAGAGGGCGTCGCGCCACATCTCTCCCCTGAAGTGTATCTCCGCTCCCGTCACCGGCTTGGAATCGGATAAAACCGTCCCCGATATCTGGACAGCCCGTGTCAAGGTGATGTTCAACTCGCTCTGGCTGTCCCCTGGTACGAAAAACGCCTGTCCCATGTAAGGACACATCACCGAGGCCGATGAATCGCCGGAATCTTCGGGGAAATAGGTGGCGTCCACGATGTAGAACCCCGAGGGAAGGGAGACGCTGTATTCCCCTGCGTCATCCGTCACCGCGGTGTATACCCCGCCCGTCCGGGTGTCCTGGAACCTGAGAAGCACGCCCGAGGGGAATGGGGAAGGGGACGCACGGGTACCCCCGCGGCCGCCGTCCTGACCTTCCAGTCCAACAGAGCCGGACACGGAGACCAAACTACGAAGTACCAGCCCTGGCCTCTCCGTCTCATTCTCCCCCAGATGGAAGCTTTCGGTATCGGATACGTATCCCTCGGTGGAAGCCCGTACGCTGTAGTCTCCGGGAACCAGTTCCGTGAACGTGCACTTCCCGAGGGCATCTGTCTGGCCGCTAAGCGAGAGGTCTCCGCCCGTGAGAACAACCTCGGCACCTTCCACAGGCCCGCCGAAGGTGTTGTTGACCTGCACCTCCACCGTGCCTGGCTCCTTGTGGAAGTCCACGGTCTTGTCGGATTTCCCCACGGTGGTCTGGAAGGTGTCTACCTTTATGCCCCTGTGGAATGCGGTCACATCGTATCTCAGGGGCATGACCTTCTCCGCCGTGTAGTATCCCTCATCGTCCGCCGTCGCCGTGTAGTTTACCCCGTAGGTCTCGTTGGATATCACGATCGTGGCGTTGTCCAGCGCCCGGTCCTTGGACGGCGAGAAGGATTTGTCCCCGTCCAGGTCGAGATAGACCCTACCCTTGATATCAGCCAGGGGGATCTGGAAATCCTTGGTGATGAAATAGTCATAGACACCATCGCCGTCCTCGTCAACAGGCTCCCTCATGGCCTGGGCGTCGGAGACCACCAGGTTCTCCGTGAGCACCTCGTCCCTGTCCTTCATGTTGAAGGAATCGTAATCCCCGCCAACAGACACCGTGATGGTGAGGTTGCCGAAGGGTGCCAGAAGGGAATAGCGGCCGTTCTCGTCCGTGTAATCCTGGTCGTGGGGTATCCCGTACTCGTCCTTCACGGACACACAGACGTGGGGAACCGGCCTCCCCTCCTCGTCGGTGATCGTACCGTTGAGGAACGCCCCGTCGTAGTATTCTATGAAGACCACACCGTGGTACACACCCGCATAGGTGGGCAGCATTATGCCCTCCCTGGCCTCCCCGTAGCGGTTCGCCTCCTCCCAGGACACCGCCTGCCAGGAGGTGGTGTGATTCTCGTAGTCGCTGTAGGGGTTCCAGTACATGGTCCGGTATACGATCCTGAAATGCCTCATGGCCCACGCCGGTTTTATGTCTGCCCCAGAGAGGGAGACCACCGGAATCCCGGGGCTCATCCTGGCGTCGTCCCCCGTGTATCCTATATATGTCCTGTACAGCATGGAATTGTAGAACATGTCCTTGTATTCTATCTTGTAGTCCTTGACCCTGGCATCCTCCGGAAGATCCTCGGGCAGGAAGTCGCCCTGGTCCGTCACCAGCTTTATCTCGTAGAAATCGTAGGGCACACGGTTGTATTCGGATTTGACCCTGTGGTCGGAGAGAACGGCCGGAGCGTAGAAGATCCCCGTGTTCCTGCCGGAGAAGGGAAAGAGCCTAGAATCAACGGCCAGATATCTTATATCATATCCCGTGGCATCTCTCAACGCCCTGTAGAAATCGCCCACATCCCTATCCCGAGCTTTCAGGGCCTCCAAGATCCAGTGTTTTCCGTATACGTACTTGGCGTTGATGGGGCTGAGATCATCAGACCTCGGGCCATAGGTCTGGGGGTTGGAAAGCACCTCCGAAACGTAGTTCTCCGGGTGGTACACCGCACCCTCTATCCTGGAAGCGTTCTCCACACCCAGCCACTCCCTCAGGACAACGTTGACCTCTGGGCTCATCCCATCAGGATGGTCCATGGGCTGGGGGTCCAGGAGCCGCATGCAGAAGAGCGCCACGGCCTCGTCCTCCCCCTGGGACATCAGGACGTTCCCGGCGAACTGGTAACCGAACTGGAAGTTGTCCGCGCAGGTGGGATGTTTTCCCTCCTGGACGGCTTCGAAACCGTAGTCCCACCACGAGACGAAAGCCGGTCTCTCTTCCGGCCTGAGATCGGTGTCCCTCTCCCGCAGGTGTTCCCAGGCATCCGGCCAGTATGACGCCCGCTGCCAGAACGATTCCTTTATGGGCATGGAGAAGCCGAAGGCTCCGAGATACCACGTGGTGCCGTTCTCCTTGTCATAGGATGGGGGACGGAGGAAGTCGGGCATGACATCGTATATCTTCCCGTCCACCAGGGGCTTGTACTCGTAGGGGATGCCGGCGTCCACGGCGAACCAGCCGTTGGGCAGGAGGATGAGGAAGACCAGGATCAACGCGCCCGCTATATGGCGGAACCTGACCCCCTTCCTGAGTCCCCGGAGGCCGCCGCCGTGGCCCCTAATCTTCTTCCGCATGTCCTTGAAATCCAGCTTCTCGAGAATCAAAACGAGCATCCAGGCGCTCATCAGGGCGAAGGCGGGACTGGCGATGAACAGGAAACGTGCGGCCGAGGCGGCCATATACACGGTGGAGGCCGTCCAGACCACGATGAAAAGGTAGTCGCTCTTCAACTTCTTCGGGAAATTGTAGATGGCCAGTCCCACGCCGGCCACCGCCATGAAGAAAGTCATGGCGCCGAAGGAGAGGACGAATTTGCTGAAGGGCGGGGCCTGGGCCTCGGCGATGGTGGTGTAAAGCTTGTTCTTCGCCAGGTATCCCTGGCCTCCCACTATACCGGCCCAGAGGTCAGGAGAGACGATGGCCGTCACCACCGCCCCAGCCATCAGAACAAGGGCCATGGAGGGCAACACAAGGGTCCAGGGATAGTCCCTGGTCACTGAGAACACTATGCCAGCGAATATCACGGCCGCCGCTATATAGAACGGAACGTCGAACCAGGCGGCTATCCTGTGGACCCCGTAGTACCAGGGGAAGGCCACCACGAACAGGCTCAGGGTGGTGATGGCAAAAACGGCGGTTACGGTGGTGGAATCCGTGCCCCTGAACCTGTTAACCAGATACTGCACAAGGGCGTATACACCCAATACGACCACTATGTAGCTGTACCCCTTCCACGTGAGGGCAACACCGGCTATGGCCACGCCAGCCATCATGGCGTAGAGGAAGGAGACCCTGTTGGCTCCCACCATATCCCGCAGCCCGTCCATGATAGAGGACGGCTTTTTCCAGTCGGATATCCAAGACTCCTGTCTCGCCGTTGCCAGGGCCCTGAGGAAGAAGTAGAAACCCACAAGGGTGAAGAACATGGCGAAGGAGTCGTGGTCGGCGTTGCTCAGCACGGTCCTCTCTATGTGACCTGCCTCTATGGCCAGGAGGAAGGCCGCCGCCAGGCCCGTCTTCCTGCCGAATATGCTCTTTCCTATGAAGTACATGGGAACTATGCTCAGAGCACCCCAGAACGCCGTGGAGGTCAGGAAAGCGTGCCACACGGCCACACCAACATCCCCCACCACTGGAGAGAACAGGTAGCCTGTCACAACGACACTCCACTGCCAGAAAGGCGGACGGGGGTTGGACGCACCCACCGGATAGTTCAGCAGGGGATCGTCCGTGAACTGGCGGTGTTCGGTGGTGATGTAGTCTATGATCCTCTTGTGGTAGTAGGAGTCGGAACCTCCTGAGACCACGAATTCTCCTTCTATCGGGGAGTTGTTCACTGCCGGCCCGTAAGCGGCCATCCCTCTGAGCAGGAACGCCGCTATGAATATGGAGAGGAGAGCCAGCGGAATCCAGTTCCTCTTCACCCAGGCACCCGCCGGACCCAGGG
>JAGHBH010000045.1 GCA_021161085.1 Thermoplasmata archaeon
CACCCACAGACGGCAGAGGTTGGGGAATGGAGGGAGAAAGGGAGGAAGAGGGTCGAGAAGGAGGCAGGGGGGCCTCACTTTATCTTCAGCCTCCTGCCCCGGGTCTCCGCCTCCTTCTTCGGGAGGGAGATGTGGAGCACGCCGTTCCTCATATCAGCCTCGCCCCCGTCGGTGTCCACGGGGACTGGCAGGGGTATCCGGCGGTAGAAGCTTCTCACGCCCCGTTCTCTCCTGTAGTAGTTCTTGCCCTTCTCCTCCCTGTCCTCCCTGGTCTCGGCCTTCACCACGACGGAATCCTCGTCCACGGTGATCTCCACGTCATCCTTGTCCATACCCGGGAGGTCCACGGTGATCTCCACGGCCTTCCCGGTGTCCATCACGTCCACCGCAGGTATCTCCATCTCAACCTCGTCCATCCTCTCCGAGGGCATCCAGCCCCATCCGGGGGTCATCTCCCACAGGCTGTTTCTCAGGCCCTCGAAGAGCCTGTCCATCTCGTCCATCAGGTCGAAGGGCGATCCGTACGGTACCATGCTGTCCTTTCTCCTAGCGGTCCATGCCATTTCCATCACCTCCCTTCCGCAGTTCCCGTAAAATATCCTGTTAGTTGTTCTATAAATAATTTTTCCCTGAATATTTCGGCTCGGGATCTTACACAGAACCCTCTCCTCAAGTCACCCACGGACGAAACGGGCGGAATCAGGGAAATGCTTTTTCAGAACGGCATCATACCAGAGGGATACCATGCCGCAAAAACCGCTCCCGAAGAAAAACAGCCGAAATACCAGCCCAACAGAACTCAGGAACCGGCTAATACACACCTACAACCACATAAAACCCACAATAGCCCGCAGACTGGAAGAGTTCGACACACTATGGAAAAATGCGGGGGAAGAGAGGCTCTTCCAGGAGCTGGCATTCTGCCTCTTCACCCCCCAATCAAAAGCCGAGGCATGCTGGGACGCCGTCCAGACACTCGCACGGAAAGACCTGCTCCTCCACGGCACCCCCCCGGAGATAGCCAGGGAGATACCCAGGGTGAGATTCCGCAACCACAAAGCGGAATACCTGACAGCCGCCAGGGAGACCTTCACGAAGAACGGAAGGATGGACGTGAGAGGCACGCTCGCACCCCTCGGCACCCCCCACCAGATAAGGGAATGGCTGGTGGCCAACATCAAGGGCATGGGGATGAAGGAAGCAAGCCACTTCCTCCGCAACATCGGAAAAGGACAACAACTCGCCATACTCGACAGACACATACTCAAAAACCTCGCCGCCCTCGGAGTCATACACGAAATACCCGGAACCCTCACCAAAACCCGATACCTCGCCATAGAACAAAAACTCCTGGCCTTCGCAGAAAACACAGGCATACCCCCCGCCCATCTCGACCTCCTCCTATGGTACAAAGAGACGGGAAAGGTGTTCAAATAGAAAGAGGGGGGGACGGAAAACACCCTCACACCCCCGCCAGCATCCTCCTCCGCCCGCCACAACGCCATCATCACACCGGGAGGCCCCGATCTCAAACGGACCCCAAAGACAGGCCATAAAGGATACACACCGCATCCGCCGGTGGGTTCCAGGAAGATGTCGATGCCTCCGGCCATCCATTCTGAGTAAGGTATATATGCGAGAGGGGAGATAGAGCGTGTTGACGGTGCAGGGATATGGCGACGGGCAGGTCCTTTGAGGAGATAAAAAGCGTCCTGGAAAGGCATAAAAAAGAGTTGGAGGAGAGGTTCGGAGTCAAAGAAATCGGGGTTTTCGGCTCTTTCGTAAGAGGAGAGGAGAAAAAGGCGAGTGACGTGGACATACTCGTCGATTTCTATCCGGGCGCCGACATGGATCTGATAAAGTTTGTCGAACTGGAATACTACCTGTCCGATCTTCTGGGGGCTAACGTGGACCTCGTCATGAAGAGCGCATTGAGACCCCGGATAGGGGAATCCATCCTGAAAGAGGTCGTTTACGTATGAACAGAGATTTCGGGGATTATGTCGAGGATATAATCGATGCCATGGGGAAGGCACTGTCCTTCATAGAGAACATGTCCTACGAAGAGTTCGCCCAAGATACCAAAACGGTCTTCGCGGTCATAAGAGCGATCGAGATCATCGGCGAAGCAGTCAAAAACGTTCCCGCAGAGATCAGAGAAAAATACCCGGACATCCCCTGGAAAGGAATGGCCGGAATGAGGGACATAGTCATCCACAGCTACTTCGGCGTTGACACCAAAATTATCTGGGACACGATAAAACGAAGAATACCGGAAACCAAACCCCTGTTCGAAAAAATACTGGAAGACATGGAGAATAAACAATAACGCCCTCCAAAACCTAACACGAGACACTAAAACACGAAATACCACAAACCCTAAATTTAAACACCAACACTAAGGAAAAAGCACCTAAGCGGGAAGAGAAAAAACTTGCCCTGATAAAAGGCCGATTTCCCCTGTGAAATATACACGGGAAATCGGCGCTCCGGAGGAATACCTCGTAATTCCTTCTCTCTCCACTTTCTCGGTTAATATACGCACTGGGCTAATAGGGGAAGAAAGTGGCGCTCTGGAGGAACACTTTGTGTTCCTCCTCGCGTTTTTCATTTACGGGGAGTGGGTGAAATATATTAGTGGGGGGAAATAAAAAACGCTGAGGGGGAGATTCGAACTCCCGCTCCCACAGGGGGAACCGGCTCTCAAGGCCGGCGCTTTGGGCCTGGCTAAGCTACCTCAGCAAGCAGTTTGCGGGTTCTGACCACTATGGGGGGCACGAGCCATAGGGATATCCTCCGGCGTCCGGTGGAGAGGGTGACTTCCACGTGCAGCCGGTGGTTCTGCCTCTTCGTTCTGGCGGGGGAGAGATTCTCCTCTTTGAAGAGTTTTTTGACCGATTCGGCGGTCTCCGCCTCTCTCTCCAGCAGCCGGGATGCCATCTCTTTGAAGGCGGGGGAGACCGTGTATCCCTCCCGTCCTCCAACCCTGGATACGACCCCCCGTTCCTCCATCCTGTCCAGATGGTAGAGCGTCTTCTGGGGGCTCCCGCCCGCCTCTCTGGACAGCGTCCCCAGGGCTTCTCCGGGGTTCTCCGCTATGGAGAGCAGCAGCAGGGCTCTCACCGGGGAGGAGAGGACGGCCAGCATCTCCGCCTCTTCCGGTGTGAAGAGCACGGGGGGATAGAGCCCTCTGCTTTCCGTGCGGGAGAGCAGCCCCGCCTCCAGCAGCCGGGAGACGTTCCATCTCACCGCAGCGAAGGGAAGACCCGCCGCTTCCGCCATCCTCCTCATCGGGATGCCCGGTGTCTCTGCGGCGGCCAGGAACACGGCCATCCTGTTGGGGTTCATCAGCATGGTGGAGCCGCTGGTGTGCTCCTCCGTTATCTTCGGTCTGAGGGGCTGTCCCATCTTCACGGCCAGGGCCGCCCCCACTCCTATCTCCTCTTCCGCCATCGGGGGAAATATGGCCCCTGTGTATGTTAATCTTTCCCCCCTCCGTGTCCAGCATGGGAAAAGGTTTTTCTCCGACCCTCTGTTCCCCTCCACCATGCGTGTGTCCGTGACATATATGGGCTCCGAAAAGGAGCTGGACCTCGGAGAGGGTGCCACGGTGCTGGATGCGATGAAGACCCTCGGCGTCCCTCCCGATGTCACCATCGCCCTCATGGGCGGCAGGCCGGTGCCGGAGGACCGTCCCCTCTCGGACGGGGAGCGGCTGGAGATGGTCACCGTTGTTTCCGGGGGATGAAGAGGTCCAGGACTTTTTCCAGGTCGTCCAGGAGTTCGGGGAGGAGCCGAAAGGTCATCAGGGCCAGGAGGAAAAGGGCTGCGAGGCTGCCGGCCTTTCCGATGATGTCGTGGGCCGTCTGGGGGCTCATGCCCAGAGTGTCTATCATGTAGATGATGCTCCAGTTGCGGAAAAGATTTAGCACGTATATCA
>JAGHBH010000055.1 GCA_021161085.1 Thermoplasmata archaeon
GACCTGATGGAGATGTTCATCAAGGTTGAGGATGACCGCATAGTGGACATAAAGTTCCGGACCTTCGGATGCGGCTCTGCCATCGCCACCAGCAGCATGATAACCGAGATGGCAATGGGAATGAATATCGGCGACGCCCTCAAGATAACGAGGAAGGAGGTGGCCGAGGAATTGGACGGCCTCCCGCCCATAAAGATGCACTGTTCCAACCTCGCTGCGGACGCCCTCCATGCTGCGATCGTGGATTATCTGAAAAAACAGGACCGGTTGGGGGAGTTCGGCATAACGGAGGAAGAGGCGGAGAGGATACTGCATCCGGAGGAGGAGCACCACTGAGACCGCTGGTTTTTCAAGGGGGGTGGGCGGGGGTCAACCGGTCCATTCCACGGTGACCGAGGTCATCACCACAGGCTCCAGGGGGACATCGCTGTAGCCGTTCTGCTCCCCGGTCTCCACGGAGGCTATGGCATCCACTATATCCATACCCTCCACCACGTGGCCGAAAACACAGTATCCATAGCCGTCTTGGGCCTTATCCCAGTCCAGACCGGGGTTGTCCACCTGGTTTATGTAGAACTGGCTGGTGGCCGAGTTAGGGTCCGAGGTGCGGGCCATGGCTATGGTCCCCCGGAGATTACGCAGTTCTGCCTTGGACGCCTCGTTCACTATGGGGGGGTACGTGGGCTGTTTCTGGGTCATGTCGGGATAGAATCCTCCCCCCTGGATCATGAAATTCTCTATCACCCGGTGGAATATCAGCCCGTCGTAGAAATGGTCCTGTGCGTATTTGACGAAGTTCCTAACAGTCTCCGGTGCTTCTCTGGGGGCCAGATGTATCTTTATCGTCCCGTATCCTTCCACCTCTATGTATGCATAGACATCCTGTGTGGGGTTTCCTCCCATCTCGTATTCCTCCAGGTTGGTCAATCCGTCGGCGTCGTAATCCCTTCCCCCGTCGTACTCCCCCAGCGGATCCAGTCCATAGGAGACCTCCCATCCGTCCGGCATTCCGTCACCGTCCGTGTCCGCCTTGAACGGGTCGGTATCCGCCAGATATTCCCCTGTGTTGTCCAGTCCGTCGCCGTCGGGGTCTCCATGGGCGTCGTCTGGGTTGGTGGGGCTCAGCCCGTGGGCTGTCTCCCAGCTGTCCGGAATCCCATCGCCGTCCCTGTCACCCGGCTCCTTCAGGAAGAAGAGGTAGTATGCGAATATGGAAGATATAAGCATCAGTATGAGTATCAACGCTATGACCTTCGCCTTCTTCGTTCCGGCCTCTTTCTGAGGATAGTCATCTAATTCAGCCGCGGTTTTTTTATGCACCCTGGACAGGTGGCTCTCGTAGTTGGATGCTTTCACCTCTACGCCGCATATGGGGCAGACCTTTTTCTCCTGTGCCATGATGGGATGATGGCCCTTGGAGGGAAAAAGGTATCGCTCCTCCTCTCCCTCGGCCCTTCACCATCGGCTCCTCTCCTCCATCACTTTCACCGCATCACGATGCACTTTCGCCCGCCCCCCTTTCCGGCCTATATATACTCCTCGCTGCCTG
This sequence comes from Thermoplasmata archaeon, assembly GCA_021161085.1. Lineage (GTDB taxonomy): Archaea > Thermoplasmatota > Thermoplasmata > JAGHBH01 > JAGHBH01 > JAGHBH01. The sequence goes on from JAGHBH010000055.1 coordinate 1,550, forward strand.
TACGTATCGGTGATGCAAGATGACGAACGCAGCCGAAGAATACGAGGACTGCTCCTGGATGGAGGTATATCGCCTCTACGGGTGCCCGGTGTTCCTTGACCGATGAACAGCGTGGCCCAGGATATCACTATGAAAACGGAGGTTGGTTCTTCTCCTCCCTGCCAGCCTCCATCCATCCCTTCACCCAACCCTCTTCCCGCATCCCTTACCCCTCTGCCGCGGGTTACAGCACGAAAACCCTCTTTTCCATATTCTCCCTGATCACCCCGGCGAAAGCCTCCCTCGTGGCCCGGTTCCCGTGGACGAGATATACCACGTCTGGGTCCACCTTCTCCACGAACTTCAGGAGATGGTTGTAATCCGCATGGTCGCTGAGAGGGAACTGGGCGTGCAGGCCGTGGCTTCTGAAATAGGAGTATTTGGCGCACCATCCGGAGACGAAGGCCGCCTGGCCGCCGTTCTCCCGGGCCCGGTCCACCACAGGAGACACACCAGGTTTCAACATCCTGGGGGGGACGACCAGGAGGTCTCCCGGACCCCACCCCACCTCTTCTTCCACGGTGTCCAGAGGTAGAACCTCTATATCCGCCCCATACCTGTTATACACCCCTGTGATGGCGCAGGTCTTGGCCGTGGAGAACATCCTCAGCCCCAGTCGTCTGCCGATGTTCAGCACCTCCTGGGATTTCCCCATCTCGTAGGCGCCCACCACCACCGGGCCCTCCTCCGAGACCACGGCCATCCATGATGCCAGATCCTCCAGGACGTTGCTCTTGGAGGGAAAGACGAAGGAGGGATCGCCGTACGTTGTCTCCATGATCAACACCGAGGCATCCACCGGCTTCGCCGGAGGCGACAGGAAGCCGCCCTCCGGATCGAAATCCCCGGTGTAGAGCACCCTGCCATCGTCCAGCAGTATCATTGCGGAGCCCAGGACATGGCCCGCCGGAACCATCTCCACATCGAAACCCCTGAAATGGCATCTCTCACCCAATCCCATGGTCTCCGCTTCACCCGTTCCCATCCTGACCTCCATTATATCCCTGGTCTCATGGGTCATCAGCGAACCGGGCAGCATGTGGTCCATGTGGCCGTGGGAGACCACACCATGACTCCCCCGCCTGGTGGGATCCAGAACTATCTCTCTCCCATCGCTGGATATCAGAATCCCCCCCTTCCTGGATACCTCGACATTGCCCGCCGGATTCACCTTCCATCATCCCCTGATCGCCTTCCTGCCTCCCCCTTGAGAAGAAATCGGTATCTGGTGGGCAGCCTGAATCTGATGCCCGTCCAGTAGCCGCATCTCGGACACCGGTGGACAAGGGAAACCGTCCCGCCGTACAGCGTCTGGTTCTTAACAACATCCGTGGGATGCCCACACACAGGACATCTGAGCACGCTCCTCCGCCGGCTCGTTTCCCTGGCCTCCGTCTCCACGGTTACCCTCCCGGTCTCCACCGCAATGTGTCTGAGCCGCTCTCCCGTCAGGGTGTACATGCTGTCCTTCTCCCGCAGGTCCCTGAGGACCAGCCAGAGCATCTTCTGCTGCGAAGAGACCACAGGGTTGCTCTTCATCACGTTGATTATCGCCCTGGCCACCTCCGCCGACGGGGGGATGTGATATCTGCTCCCTCTCTTTTTTTCCTTCACAGATGCCTTTTCTCTCTTTTTCCTCTTCCGGGACCGGGGCATGGCATCTGTTATGTGTTTTTGATACTTAAAACAGGCCCTTGGAGGTGAAGATCACGAGGTTTTATCCGGAGGAATGGGGCCCTCATGGTTGAAAAAAAGACGTTTCTGCCAATCGCATGACGTCTCAAACACAATCTCAGGGGAATATGATAAATACTTTCTTTTATAATATAGGATGGAGACGGGAGAGAGGAGATGGACAGATGGCAGAGGAACTCCGGGGCTCCGTGATAAACGGCTACTTGAAGTACGTCAAGAAATCATGGGGTGCAGAGGGACTGGCAGCGCTGGAGGAGGAGACGGGTCTGGATCACAGGAAGATAAAGGACGGCCAGTTTTACCCCCGGGAGGCCATAAACAAGGTTCTCTTATGGATCTCTTCCAACCACGGGATGGATAGGGTGAAGAGGGGAGGAAAGGCTACGGCCCAAGACCTCGGATTATTCAAATATCTCGTGCGGTGGTCCTCTCTGGAGCACATGATAAGCCGGGCGGTCAACATCTATGGAGAACTCTACAAATACGGAAAGATCCGGGCGTGGTACGAGGAAGACAGGGTGAGGATAGAGATGGAGGATGCCAACCGCTTACGAGAGGACTGTTATGCCTGGCTCGGAGCCTTCGAGGGCATAGCGGAACTCACCCACACCAAGGCCGATGTTAAGGAAGAGGAATGCATATTCCGGGGCGGCGACAAATGTGTCTACTATCTCTACCTGAAATAAAATGCTCGAACTCCATGAACTACATGAAGTGATCGCTCTCCCATGAGCGGTTCTGCAACAACATCTTTATATCACCCCCCGTTTTAGACGCAGGTATCACGGAGAGAGGTGAAATATATGCAGCCGGGACAGATGGCATACGATCGCGGCATCACGGTCTTCTCCCCGGACGGTCGTCTCTTCCAGGTGGAATACGCCAGGGAGGCCGTCAAGAGGGGAACTACGACCGTGGGGCTGAAGTTCAAGGACGGTGTGGTCCTCATCATAGACAAGAGGATAGTCAGCAGGCTCGTGGAATCCGATTCCATAGAAAAAATATTCCAGATAGATGAGCACATGGGATGCGCCACCTCCGGGCTCGTGGCCGATGCCAGGGCCCTGGTGGACTACGCCCGTGTTCTCGCCCAGATAAACAAGGTGACCTACAACGAGAAGATATCGGTGGAGGCCCTTGTAAAGAAGATATGCGACTACAAACAGACCTACACCCAGTACGGGGGCGTCCGGCCCTTCGGCACCGCCCTCCTTGTGGCCGGAGTGGACGACACGGGCCCCCGGCTGTTCGAGACCGACCCCAGCGGCGCTCTTGTGGCCTACAAGGCCGGAAGCATAGGCTCCGGCCGTGCGGTGGTAATGGAGACCTTTGAGGAAAAATACCGAGAGGGCATGTCCATGAAAGAGGCCATACGGCTGGGGCTGATCGCCCTCCAGAACGCCACCGAGGAGACGTTGAGCGAGAATGCCGTTGAAATAGCCGTGGTCTCGGTGAAGGAGCCGTTCCACAAGCTCCCCAAAGAGGACGTTAAGAGATATCTGGACGAGATGAAAGAGGCGAGGTAGGGGGGAGAGACGTGGTTTCCCTGGAAGATGCGGTCATCGCCAGGCTGGAGACCCATGGGGAACACTTCGAGATATACGTAGATCCGGATCTGATAGAAGAATACCACGAGGGCTCCCTGGAAAACCTGGAAGACCTGTTCGCCGTGGACACCGTTTTCAAAGACGCAAAAAAAGGGGAGCGGGCTTCGGAGGAGAGTATGAGAAAGGCCTTCGAGACCACAGATTTCTTCGCCATAGCAGAGAAGATACTGGAAAAAGGGCAGATCCAGCTGACCACCGAGAAGAGAAGGGAGATGATAGAGAACAAGAGAAAGAAGATCGTGGCCCTCATCGCCCGCAACGCCATAAACCCCCAGACGGGAACCCCCCATCCTCCCCAGCGGATAGAGATGGCCATGGAGGAGGCTGGAGTGCACGTCGACCCCTTCAAATCCGTGGAAAGACAGGTCCCCAGGGTTCTGGATGCCCTAAGGCCCATAATACCCATACGCTTTGAAAAGGTCAAGATAGCCGTCCACCTGCCCGGTACCGAGTACGGAAAGCTCTACGGGGACATCATCTCCATGGGAAAGATACTCAGGGAAGAGTGGCAGGGCGACGGCTCCTGGATAGGACTAGTGGAACTGCCCGCCGGCCTCCAGACGGACTTCTACAACCTCCTCAACGAGAAAACCAAGGGCACGGCCGAGACCAAGGTCGTGAAGTAAAGGGGCCGTGAGGTGAGATAAAACATAGGGTAAGGCGGGGTTTATATACCACCGGGAGGATTGCCGCACATGAACAAGGCGTACGCGTGGTTCCGCATCGTCCGCCCGCCCATCGTATTCATCGGGGTCTTTGGCTCTACCGTGACCGCCTTGGTCTTCCAGGGTCGTCCGGGGGCCATGGATTTTTCCGTATCCTACCACATGTGGGCCTTCGTGTTTTCCATGTTCTGCTGGGGGATGCTCTGGGGGGGCATAATGGTGCACAACGACTACACGGATCTGAAGTCGGACATGGTGAACAGACCGCACAAGCCCATCCCCTCGGGTGCCATAACACCCCGGCAGGCCCACTACGGCGGCATGGCCATGATGACGCTCGGATGGCTGCTCCCGGTTCCCTTTCTCTATCCCATCGGCTTTTCTTACGCTCTCTCCGCCTTCTTCTGGGGTTTCACGCTGTGGCTCGTGGGGGTGGTCTACAACTACTGGGGAAAGAACTGGGGGTTCATAGGTCACGCCCTGGTCGCCTGGGGAGTGGCCCTCATACCTCTCTACGGTGGAGCCCTGGTCAGCCCCTACGAGGGCATGGCGCTCCTCTTCCCACTTTTCCTGGCCATATTCATCAGCGAGATAGGAAGGGAGATCGTGGTCTGCGCCGGCGACTACTACGGAGACGTCCGGCAGGGATGGAAAACGGTGCCCGTCCTCCACGGAAGGAAACGGGCCATGCAGATGGTCCCCCTCTTTTTCGCCGGCTTCCTCCCCTTCTACGCCATCCCCTATTTCGGATGGCTGGGCTACCCCCCCTTCTTCAGCCCGATATACTTCTGGGGATACACCATATTCATCACAGGCCTCTACCTCTGCTGGCTGGCCATATACTACACCCTGACGCACACGGACGACGAAAAGAGGATATGGCGGAGCTTCGAGATATACGCCAGAACCCTGACCAGGCTGTTCATAATCTTCACCCAGTTCGTCATGCTCGCCGAGGCATTCTGGGGGGTTGGCGCAGGATAAGGAGGGAAAGAGAGAAAAGATGGCAAAAAGAAAGAAGGGAAAGGGGTTGGCATTGGGCGTAGAGTGGGGTAATGGCGATTCTATGCTTTCGTGTAAACAGAAGTGGATGTCATACCGGCCATTGTAAACGTAAGGGTGAGCTTATTTCCCTCAATTTTATAGTCCATGACCAGAGTCATACTGTTGTCCGTTATTGCCAGTTTTCCTCCGCCTCTGTCTTCCCACTGGAAAGAAGAGGTGTTGGTCCCATCATAATATGTACCCGTTCCGTCGCTGTGAAACTCAATCCACTCACCGCTTCCATTGGTGCGCATTGCCGAGGGGAGACCACCACCACTGGACTCTGTATATTCCAGATTCCACTTGCCCACAAGTGGGTTGCTCATGAAGACAAAGAACGCTAGAGCAGCCCCGACTACTATTATCACCACCACGGCGGCGATGATTATGGGCAACTTGCTTTTCTTTTGCCGCACACCGCCAAGAGACTCCGATGGATGTTCCACCGCAGACCCCCGACTCTGAGGGAGAGAAGTCTGGGGTTCCTGCTGGGGCGGCTGTTCTTCCGGCCGGGAAGCGGGTTGATTTATATTCTCCATCTGGGGAGGTTGTATATCTCCTTCTTCCATATTATCCACCCGAGGAGTGATTATTCTGTTCCTTTATAATATTTAGGGTGCTTTTACATCTATGTTCGAATACAGCGAGGAAGATGTTGTCCCATGAACCCGATGGCCGTCCGCCGTCCCATATATCCATAGATAGTGATGGTGCATCCCTATGATTATAGAATTTTTGGCCCCCCCAACGGGCACGGTGGAATGGGGTCGGGGTCTCTATCACACAGGGGGGGCTTCTCTGATGTATCCCTCACGCATGAGCAGCTGGGTCTTTTCCCTGGACGCCTTTATCAGGGCCTCCGCCTCCTCCCTGATCTCCTGACGGCTCTTCTTGATTCCGGCCAGTCCCTGTTCCATGGCCTTCTCCGCCACGGCCACGGCCTCGTTGACGAACACATCCATCTCCTCCATGGTGGGCACTATGTACTCCTCGTGTATTCCCTTCTCCTCCGCGGTCTCGGCTATGGCATAGGCGGCGGCTATGTGCATCTCGTCGCTTATGGTCCTCGCACGAACGTCCAGCGTCCCCCGGAAGATGCCCGGGAAGCCTATGCTGTTGTTCACCTGGTTGGGGAAATCGCTCCTCCCCGTGCCTATCACCCGGACGCCGGCCTCCTTCGCCTCCCAGGGCCATATCTCCGGCACCGGGTTGGCCTCTATCAACGCCACGGCGTCGTCCGCCATCCTCTCCATCCACTCCTTCTTTATGGTCCCGGGACCGGGTTTGGATGCGCTCACCAGAACATCAGCCCCCACCAGGGCCTCCGCTATCCCGCCCGTCCTCCCCTCCCCGTTCGTGGTCAACGCCAGCTCCCACTTGTAGGGGTTTGTCTCCTTTCCTTCCTCCAGGTCGCGCCTGCCGGGGTGCAGTATCCCCCTGCTGTCCACCACCACGATGTTCCTTCCGGGAACGCCGGCCTTGAGGAGTGTCCTGGCCAGGCAGATGTTGGCCGCCCCCGCTCCCACCAGCGTTATCTTTACCTCCTCCAGTTTCTTTCCCACGACCTTCAGGCCGTTTATCACCCCGGCCAGACTGATGGCGGCGGTGCCCTGCTGGTCGTCATGCCACACGGGGATGTCCATCTCCCTTCTCAGCCTGTCCAGGATGTAGAAGCAGTCCGGCGTGCGTATGTCCTCCAGGTTTATTCCCCCGAAGGTGGGTTCAAGCAGTTTGACCGTCTCTATAAAGACATCCGGGTCCCTGGTGTCTATCATCAGTGCCGTGGCGTCCACACCCCCCAGATACTTGAACAGCAGGCTCTTCCCCTCCATCACGGGATATCCGGCCAAAGGCCCTATGTCTCCCAGACCCAGCACCCGGGTCCCGTTGGACGCCACCGCTATGTAGTTCCACCGGTTGGTGTGCTCGTAGACAGCCAGCGGATCCCTCTCTATGGCCCTGCAGGGCTCGGCGACCCCCGGGGTGTACCACACGCCAAAATCGTCGAAATCCCTTATCTGGCACTTGGGGAGGACCTCCACCTTTCCACGGTAGAAGGGATGCCATCTCATGGCCCTCTTCCCTGGCAGCTTCGCCCTCTCCAGCCGGCTGCCGTCATCCACTCCTTTCATTTCCTTCCCGTCGTCCGTGGGGGCATCTTCCTTCCGGGACATACGCCAACCTCGGAGGTGGAGGCGATGGAGGGTATAAAGATATCCCCCGGGCTCGGTCTCCAGAACCCCCTACCCCAGAGTGAAGGTAAGAGCTAGGAGAACCTGGGAGGCGATGAGCATGTAGTACATGTGGGTCCACACCCCCGTGTTCTCGAACCCCTCCTCCGGGTGGAAGGAGAGATCCTGGAGCTTCTGTCCCACATACAGCCCCCACAGCACCATCACCGTTACCAACAGGGTTCCAAGCGGGAGGGCCCCCAGGAACACGAACAGGGGTATGGAGATGAAGGGGAACACGAAGAAATAGCTCACCATGTGGGCCGCCCGCTCCAGACCGTAGTGTATGGGAAGCGTCTCCATGCCGTATTTCCTGTCCCCCTCCACGTCACCGAAATCCTTGGTGGCCGAGGCGCCGAGAAGGAACACACCCAGAAAGACAGCCACGGCCATGATGGGGGGGTCGAAGGCGTCCGCTCCCGGGACCACCACCCAGCCCGCCATGGGCAACAATGCCCCCCTCGCCAGTGCTATGGTGAGGTTGTTGAACCACAGCCTCTTCTTCAGCTGGAGAGGGGGGGTGCTGTACATTATGCTGAGAAGTATGAACAGGGAGATAAGCATGCCGAACTGGATGTTCACGGCGAAGGAGAGGAACATGGAGCCCAGATATAGAATGAGAGCGGTCAGGGCCGCTCCCCTCTTGGTTATACGCCCGCTCGGTATGGGCCTGCTGGGCTTATTTATACGGTCTATATCGATATCAGTGACCTGGTTGTATATGTTGGAAGCGGCGTTGGCGTATCCCACCAGAAGCCCGGCCGCCACGGCCTTGAGAAAGAAACCGCCGGGATCCTCCAGCCCCGGGCGGAAATACGCATAGGCCATTATGGTCCCGGAGAGGCTGGATATGACATGGGGAGGGAAGGGCATGGGCCGACCCAGTTCTATCAATGTCATCCCCTTGTTCCAGATATACCGGAACAGCCCCTCCTCCGCTCCCGCGGCTGATCCCTCTTCCGGCTCTCCGGGGGCGTCTATCAACGGCCGGTCGTCTGCCGCTCCACCGTCATCAGGATGTTCCGACATTCCCTCCGTTATCAGGAGGCATTCTTATGTTTTTTCGCCCCCCGTCCTCTTCTGTTTCATCTTTTTCCTGGCCATGGCCATGAGCACCACCGGTGTGACCAGGACAGCCGCCAGTATGCTGTACGCTATCATCGCTGCGGTTATTATGCCGAAATCCGAGAAGATGGGTATGCCCGCTATGACCAGGATGCCGAAGCCGAAGATGGTGGTAAGGGCGCTGATGAACAGTGCGGCCCCGGTGTTCTCCAGGGTGTTGTGCAGGGCCCGGGACGGGGGATGTTTTGCCTCCTCTTCCCTGAACCTCTCCACCACGTGGATGGCGTAATCCACACCCAGCCCGATGGTCAATGCGGTTATCATGATGGTCAGGGCGTTCAGGCTGATGCCCAGCAGCCACATGGTGCCGAGGCTGAGTGCGATGGTGACGAACACCGGAATGAGAGACACCAGACCCAGCACGAGGCTGCGGTATATCACCACCAGCACGAGGAGGGCGAACACCACGCTTATGATGGTGCTCTCTATCTGGCTGACGGACAGCTGGTCTATTATGGTCTGCACCACCACGACCCCCCCGGTCAGATGGGGAGTCCCCGCCTGAGGCGGCAGGCCCTCCCACGCGCCCTCGATGTCCTCCCAGGTCTCCCGGGTGATCAGCCTGTTGTCCGCGTCGTTGACCGCCACCACCTGGATGCGAACCACAGCCGCCGTATACCTGTCTGTCGCAGGGTCCCGGTATAGCATCTTTCCCATGGCCTGGGAATATGTCTGGCCCTTCAACGTATCATATGCCGTCCGGTTCTCTGACAGATAGTCGAAGAGCCCTCTGACATCCGCCGCCGTGGTCGTGTTGGTGGGTCGCCCCCTCTCGTCCAGATGATATACGACGGCGAGGGTGGAGTTCCTCTCCACGGCCTTCTCCACCAGGCTCCCCGGACCGGTGATGAAATAATCCCTCTCGCCGGTGACGCTGTCCTCCACATAGACCACCCGGCTGTCATCCCTGGCGTTGTCCTCCAGACGGTACACGCTCTCCAGGAAATGGGGGTTGGCCAGGTCTTCTCCCTCCACGAGAACGTACACCGTGCTGTAAGTGCCTATCAGGAAATTCTCCCTTATGAGGTCGTTGGTGCTCACGCTCTCCCAGTCGTGGGGGAGGAACTCCTGCAGGTCGAACTCCACGGGCACCAGTGTCGCCCCGTAGAACCCGCCGGCCACCAGAAGAACCGTGGCCACAGCTATGAACACCGGCCTCTCCTCCACCAAGTCGGCGGCGTATCCCATGACCCTGTCGATGGTGGGCGTGGCCCTTGGAGCGGCCCCCTCCGCACCCCTCCTTCTGTCCACCACCAGCCTTATGGATGTGTAGAATGTCAGGGCGAGAATGAAGGAGAATCCTATGCCCAGGGCACAGAGTATGCCGAACTCCCGGATGGGCGGGACATCGGACACCACGTTGGACAGGAAGGCCACCACGGTGGTGACGAAGGCCAGGAACAGGGCAGCCCCCACCCTCCTTATGCTCGTTCCTATGCTGGCGGACATGTCCATACCTTGGAAGAGACCCTCCTGGTATCTCCTGCTCAGGTGTACCGTATAGTCCACGCCCAGACCGACGATGAGGGGGACAACGGCCACATCCAGTATGGATATGACGAAACCCATGAGGGTGGCCAGGGAGAACGTCCATATTATGGCGATGATCAGAGTCAGCATGGGCGCCCACACATAGCTCATGTGGCGGAAGCTGCCCCACAGTATGAGGGTTATTATGACCAGTATCCCGATACCCAGAATGGCCATGGTGGGCCTTATGGTCTCCTCCATCTCGTGGGCTATGTAATACTCGCTGGTCTCACGCTCGCTGACCACATGGAGGGAGGCTGCGGACACGCTGTCCTTCACCTCTCCCACCACCCCCCGCAGCTCGCTCCGGGTGAGGTTCCCATCCAGCTCCACCAGTATGAGGGTGGCGGAGGCCGTGAAGTTCTCCATATCGAAATCCTTGCTCATTAGCAGACCGAAAAAGAATCGCAGGTCGTCCGGGTCAAGATCCATGTCGCCCCCGGTGAACTGCCCCGGGTCCATCTCGCCCGACACCAGATCCTGGAGAAGGGAGACCCTGGCCGCTATCTGCTCGTCCGGCGTGTTGAGAAGGGTCCTGCTCTCGTTGTAGCGATAGGAGAAGCTCAACGGGTCGAAGATGTAGTGGCACATCTCGTTGACCACTCCGGCCATCCCCTGTACGCCGACGACCCCCTCCACACTTGATGCGGCAGTGGTGATGTTGTACTGATCCCTGAGAGCCTTCGGCGAAAGGACGTTCCCCTCCGCGCCGGCGGCCTCCACGTATATGGCGTGGATGTAGGCGTCCCTGCCGAAATATCCCTCCAGCCTCTCGTTCGCTTCCACTATATCGTTGTCAGGGAAGAACGCCGAGACATCGGTCTCGATAATGATGTTCTGAAGAGGCAGCGCCGCCAGAACGGTTATCAATAGGACACCCAGGATTATCGTCTTGGGCCGGGAGGTCACGCCCCTTGCGATCCACGAGAGGAACACATCGAATCCCATCTGTTCACCCGTCCACCGGACAGCCGGCCGGAATCATTTTATCATGAGCCTGGCGCCGCACTCGGGACATTTGAACTTGTACGGCTTCTTCGTTATCACCACCGGGGTCACCGTGCCGCATTTGGAGCATCTAACGGGCGTGGGCCTGGGTCCGCCCCTGTCTACCCCCTTCTCCTCTTTTTCTTGGGGGAGTTCCACCCCCTCTATGACCACCCCGCCCTCGGCCGCAGCGGTTTTCGCCCTCGACTCTGCCC
>JAGHBH010000156.1 GCA_021161085.1 Thermoplasmata archaeon
CCAAGGGAAATACTCACAGACAGAGGAACACAATTCTACAAACAACCCACCAAACAGACAAACAAAGAACACATCCAGAGCAGATTCACCACAGAACTAGCCACCAGAGGAATCAAACACATCGTAGCCAGCCCCAAAAGCCCACAAACATGCGGCAAAATAGAACGCTTCTTCGGAACATACAAAAACGAAGCATGGAGATTCCCCCCACTACCACAATTCATCTACTACTACAACGAAATAAGACCACACCAAAGCCTAGACTACCAAAAGCCAGTCAACGTATACTACCGCGACATGAAAACAGAAAACACAACAGTCCCAAATGTCACGACGTAGCACACCCCAACGCTCCGTGTTAACATTTAAATCCCCTCCGCCTTTTCTCCCCTCGGTGCATCAGGATGTACACGGACGAAGAGGGGCGCCTTGCTGTCAGGATCGCCAGGGATGTGGTGGAGAGAAAGGTCTCGGGAGGCGTCTGGAGCAGGCAGGATGCCTTTTCATACGAGGTCCCGCCGAAATTCCACGAGAAGCGGGGGGCCTTCGTCACGCTCAACACATATCCCGCAGGAGAGCTCAGAGGCTGCATAGGATACCCCTATCCCATACTCCCCCTGGTGGAAACCCTCATACAGTCGGCCATCAACGCCGCCACGAGAGACCCCAGATTTTTTCCCCTCTCGCCCAAGGAACTTGACTCCGTGGTGGTGGAGGTCAGCCTACTGACCCCCCCGGTGGTGCTCAAGGCGGTCACCCCCAAGGAAAAACTGGATGCCGTGGAGGTGGGGGTCCACGGTCTCATTATAGAGAAAGGGCCCTACAAGGGTCTCCTCCTGCCGCAGGTTCCTGTTGAGTGGGGGTGGGATGTCAGGGAGTTCTTCGAGGAGACGTGCAGGAAGGCTGGCCTTCCCGGGAACGCATGGAAGGAGGCGGACACGGAGATAAGCACCTTCACCGCCGAGATATTCAAGGAAAAGACGCCTGGAGGAGAGGTGGTCAGGGAGGGGCTGAAAAGGTGAGAATCCCATGGACCTTGTGGTGGAAGCCAGGGTGTTCTTCAACGGCCAATTGATAGATGCCTGCGTCGGCATAGAGGAGGGAAGGATAGCGGCGGTGAAAAAGACGATAAAGGGCGGGGAGAAGAGGATAGAGAGGCCCGGTTCCATCCTCCTCCCCGGGGGCGTAGACACCCACGTCCACATGAGAGAGCCCGGCCAGTCGTACAAGGAAGACTTCTACACCGGCAGCACGGCGGCCGCATGCGGTGGGACCACATTCTTCCTGGACATGCCCAACAACATCTCGCCCCTGATAACCCGGGCCGCCCTGGAAGAAAAGACCGCTCTTGCCTCCAAGAGCGTAACCGACTGCGGCTTCCTCGCCATGCTGCACCCGGACACCGAGCCCGGGGTCATGAGCGGGGTCATGGGCCTAAAATGGTACCACTCCAGCACGACCGGGACGGAGGGGTGGCCAGATACCGGGGCCGCCCTGGAAAAACTCCACATCCTCACCTCGACCCCCGAAAGCCCTTCCACCCTCCTTGTCTCCATCCACGCCGAAAAACACACGGCCCCGGAGACATCTGGCAGTCCCAGTGCCATCCCGGACCTAAGAGCCTATTCAGTGATGCGTCCCGCCTCCTCCGAGGTCGCCGCCCTGGAGGAGATAGCCGGAGAACTGGAAAGGGAATCGGAAAAGGAAAACATCCAGGAAGGCAGGCCCGGGGTGGTGTTCAACGCCGCACACTGTTCCTCTCCCCCCGTGGTAGAAGCCGCCAGGAACGGGAGGTTCAAGGTTGAGGTCGCACTTCACCACCTGTTCCTCCACAACGCCCTTCCCCTGGGCCCCTGGGGAAAGGTGAACCCTCCCCTGCGGGGGAAGGATGACGTGGCCGGCCTCTGGTCCCTCCTGGCCGAGGGGAAGATAGACGTGCTGGCCACGGATCACGCCCCCCACACCAGGGAAGAGAAGGAGGCAGGCACCGGCGACCTCGGGAACGCCCCGGCGGGCCTACCAGGCGTGGAAGCCAGGCTCCCCCTGATGCTGGCCGCCGTCAAAAGAGGCCGCCTCCCGCTCCCTCTCATGGTCCGGATCACTGCCGAGAACCCCGGACGGCTGCTCCGACTGCCAAAGGGAGAGATAAGGGTGGGATACGACGGCGACCTCGCACTGTACGACCTGTCCAGAATAGGAAAGATAAAGGCCGGGGACACGCACTCCAAATGCGGCTGGACCCCCTACGAGGGCATGGAGGCGGTGTTCCCCACCCACGTTCTCAGAAGGGGGGAGCTCATTGCAGAGGCAGGGGATAGGGGGATGGCGGACGGCTGGGTGCACGGACCCGGCGGAGGGCGGATATACACCCCCGTAAGCCAACGTTCCCCCGGGGGCGGTTTTATATAATCTCACGGGATGGAACCCCTGATGCTGGAAAACCTCATTTCCCTCCTGGCCGGTTTGCCTCCGTGGCTCCTGGTGCTGGTGGTCTCAATGATACCCTTCGGGGAACTGAGGGGGACCATACTCCTCTGGGGCGCCGGCTTTTTCTCCTCCTACGGGCCGGTGGAGATATACATGCTGGCCGTCCTGGGAAACATGATACCGATACCTTTCCTCCTCTGGCTGTTTCCCAGGGCTGAGGCATTCCTCAGACGCTGGCCTCTTTTCGCCAGGTTCTTCGACGCCCTGTTCGCCAGAACCAGAAAGAAGACGGCTGCCTCCGTGGAGAAATACGAGGAGATGGCCCTGTTCCTTTTCGTCGCCATACCCCTGCCGGTCACCGGCGCCTGGACAGGCTCCCTTGTCGCATACCTCTTCGGCCTGGACAGAAAGAAATCCCTGCTGTTTATCTTCCTTGGCGTCTTGACGGCAGGGGTGGTGATGCTCGTCCTGGTGCTCGTCTCCCTGTGGCTTGCAGTGGGGCTGATCGTCTCGATGATCCTTGCACTGGCCGCCCTTGGTCTTAAGGAAAAGAGGGAGACCAGATGATTATCCGGCGGGGGCGTAGTAATACTCTCCCAGGGCCTTCTGCTCCCTGTCCAGCTTCGACCCGCTCTTGTTTATCCTGGGCCGATGGGTATCCGGGTCCCGTCTGAAGGTTATGTCCACCATCCTGAGGAACCTGTTCATCCCATCACGCATGGAGAAAGGCCCCTCACC
>JAGHBH010000077.1 GCA_021161085.1 Thermoplasmata archaeon
CGTCAACGTTCCCTCGGACAGCCTCCAACCCCTCCAGTATATCGTGACAATCAAGGAGGGCGATCTCTCCACAGCCAGCGGCACGAAGGAGGTGGCTGTGGTGGACACCATCATCCCCTATAATCTGGACGACCTCTCCGACATCGCCGTTATACCGGGAACCAACTTCTCCTTCGCCGTGACCGCACAGGACAACATAGGGGTGGAAACCGTCACCGTGGAATACTGGTTCGGCAGCGAGGGCCACACCAACCTCACCCTCTCCCGGGAGGGTTCGGGCTACTGGACGGGCGATATAGTGGTGGAGGAGAACACCACGGACAACCTCTATTACATCATCCACGTCTCTGATGCCGCGGGCAACACCCTGGACGGCAGCCTCCAGATACTATATCCCATAGAAGTCCTGCAGGACACCCTCCCTCCCGTTATAGAGAACGTAGATGTGCCCTCCTCCGGAAACGAGACCGATGTGTTCACATTCGTGGTGGACGGCTCGGATGACACGGGCATAGAGGGCGGTTTCGTCTCCTTCTGGAACGAGACGGGAGAAGTATATAACGTGGACCTGGAACAGGTGGACGGCCGCTGGGAGGCCGCGGTCCACCTGCCCCCGGGAACCGTACAGTACACCATAACCCTGATAGACACGGCGGGGAACGCCAACACCACCACACCCCAGACCATAACCGTGACACCCACCAGCACAACCACCGGCGGCGGAACGGAGACCACCACACCAGGCACCGGAGAGAACGCACCCTGGCCCTACTGGATAATAATCCTCATCCTCATAGCCGCCCTCGCCTTCATGATCTACGAAAGACAGAAAAAGATAGGCGGCCAGATGGAAGGAGAATGGGGGATGGAAGAGACCCCCCTGGAAGAGGCCTCGGAGGGAGGCGAGGGGGAGGAAGTCCCCGTCCCCGAAGAAGTCCCGGAGGCCCCCGGCGGCGAAGAGGGCGGAGGACCGGAACAGGAAAGCGGGGATGCTGAGAAGGGAGAGACCGAAGAGAGCGAACTGGTTGACAAGTTGCTGGAGGACGGCGAGGAATACTGAGCTACATCCCTCCGAGTGTGTATCCCTCTGGAACATATCCTGCCCCTACGCCCCCTCCCCTTATGCCAGGGACTCAAGAGTCCCTTTGCTATTGGGAAGCCTCCGAAAGTGTTATTAATGGGGAGTGGGTAGTGGTCGTTCGTGTCAGTTCCCTGGCTGGTAGTGTGAATAAACCGTGAAGAGGAGTCCCTCATGCCAATGGAGATGGAAGAGATAAAGAGGAAGAAGGAAGAGGAGAACATAGAGGCAGAGAAGGCCAAGAAGATACGTGATAAGTACAACAAGGAAGCACACGAGTGGTCCAAGAGGAGGGACGAGCTCAACGCCAGGGCCAGGGAGCTGATAGATGAGGCAACCCAGCACAAGAACAAGAGGGACGAATACAACCAGAAGGTGCGGGAGGCGAAGGAGGAGAGGGAGAAATGGAACCGGCGGGTCAGCGAACTGGGGGAAGAGTTGAGCAGGCTGAGGAAGGAGAGGATGCCCGCCGACGGTAAAAGACGGCTCAGGGATCTCAGGAGGGACCTGAGGAGGCTGGAGAGACAGCAGGAGACCGCCGTGCTCAAGCCCGCAGAGGAGAAGGCGCTGATAGAGAAGATACGCCGTGTCAATGCCGAGATCAAGGAACTGGAGAGCAAGATGGAGGAGGACGAGGAGATAAGGAAGGTGCTCACGGAACTGCGGGAGGCGAAGGACAAGGCGGAGGAGGCACACGCCCTGGTGGAGAAATACGCCAGGCTGGCGCAGGACGAGCACGAACTGATGTCCAAACTCTATGACGAGGGGAGGAGGATCCGGCGGGAGGCCGACGAGGCACAGGAGAAGTTCATCCAGGCGAAGATAGCGGCCGACGAGGCACACCAGAAACATATAGACCACCTGAGGCTGGTGCACGACTACGACAAGATACTCTTCGGCCTGAGGAAGAAGGACAGGGAGGAGAGGAAGGCCCGGGCCGAGGAGGAAGTCAAGAAGAGGAGCGACGAGATACTGGAGAAGTTCAAGAAGGGCGAGAAGCTCTCCACCGAGGACCTTTTAAAACTTCAAAAAGCCGGACTTATATGAAGAAAACATTTTTTTATTCTGTGTCCTATTTTATGTTGTGCGGTTGTCCCGAAAAATATAAATACCACCACGGTGATATTAGAGTTCCAAGGGGAAGAAGGCTAGTGCGTTAGAGTGCATCCCATCCCTTCTGGCGAGCTAGCCCCTCCCCTTTTTCCCTTTTACTCCCCAGAAGGCTCTTTCGAGACCCCGGTCGGCCTACCTGCCCAGTATCTTTATGGCGTAGAGGGCGGGAAGAGCGATCATCGCTCCTATCATGGAGAGGATGAACAGCACGGTTATCATCATGACGAACTGGGTGACGGAGGCTATGGTGGCGATGTATGCAGCGGAAAGACCGAGGACGACGGTCACGGTGCTCTCAAAGAAGGACATACCAGAGGTCTCGACCGCATACTTCACGTTGGGTATGGTCTCACCTCTCTCCCTTATCCTCTCGGTCATGTGGATGCCGAAGTCTATGCCTATGCCCACTATGATGGAACCGATTATGGCCGTCAGCAGGTTGAGCTCCAGGCCGAGCCCGATTAGCACCAGGGGCTGATATCCCGAGACCAGGGTGACCGGAAGCATGGTCAACGCCGCATATTTTACGGACCTGAAGGCCAGTGATAGGACGACGAGCACCAAAACCAGGGCGATTATCAGCGTCTGGATGGCGTTGGTCAACAGAAGATCGTTCACAGCCACCAATACGGGGGCGAACCCCGTCAGCGGGCTGGTAGATTCTATATTTGTGCCCTTGTTCTTCAGTATATCGTCTATGGCGTTGACCACCCGCTCCGTCTCCACGGCGTCCATGGGGGGCATATCCACGAACACCAGGGTCTTCGAATAGTCCTTGGTCACCAGCAGGTATCTCATCTCCGGGCTGATGCTGAGGTAGAAGAGCCTTATCATGGTCTGCTGGAGCAGGGGATTCCTGGTGACCACCTGGTTCTGGGTGACGACATCCCAGAAAGAGGTGTTGGCCTCCACTATGGTGTAGTTGTCTATGAGACCCAGGTCGGGGAACCCGGGCGGAAGGCGGCTTTTATTGATGGTTATGTTCTGCGGGACCCTTACGGTCTTCATCACGTCCACCAGGGTGATGGCCTTCACATGGGGGACATCCTGCATATCCATGGCCATGGCGTCTATGGCCCCAAGGACGCTCACGTCCTCCATGCTGCCGTCGTCCGGTATGTCCGTCGCCCTGCTGCCCCGGACCACCGCCATGCTCAGCTGGCCGCCGCCGAACTTCTTTCCGAACTCGTCCATCTTCCTTATGGTCTGGTCGTCCGAGGGGGCCAGGTCTATCAGGTCCATGTTGGATTCCACGGAGGGGATGAGCCAGAGGGAGACCAGTAGGGTGATAAAAGCCAGTGCCACTATCTTCTTCCTGTGGCGCACCGGGAACTCTCCCACCTTCTTCCACGCCACCAGGCTGGTCTCCTTCTCGTAGTTCAGCAGCACCACGAGGGTCGGCACGGTCACCATCGTTATGGCATAGGAGATCATTATGCCGACGGCCAGGCCGAAGCCCATGACCTGGAGGGGGGCCATGTTGGCCGTCATCAGCGAGGCGAACCCTATGGATGTGGTCACCGCGGAGAGGAGGATGGGCTTGTTGGTGACCTTTATGACATACTTCATCCTCTCCTTCCTGTCCTCTATATGGGATTCCTCCGCATAACGGTTGGCTATGTAAAGCCCGTATGCGACCCCCAGGGCGATCAGGACAGGCCCGACAAGGAGAACCTGGGGGGTTATGAGCAGGCCGCTGAGGCCCAGTATGCCAAAGGTCGTTCCCACGGAGAGACCTATCGGGACGGCGGAAATGGCCACTATCTTCCAGTTCCTGTGGAAGAACACCAG
>JAGHBH010000144.1 GCA_021161085.1 Thermoplasmata archaeon
ATATCGTGTCGGGGGCGCCGGGAACAGGCAAGACCCTTCTGGCGTTCCAGTATGCCCTCGAGGGGGGCGAGAAGGGCGAGCCCTCCCTGGTGGTCACCCTTGAAGAGGGGAGGGGTCAGATAGAGGGGAACCTGCCCCCGGGTCTCCTGTCCCGTCTGGACGCCGTGAGGGACAACATCTATTTTCTGGATCTTGGGGCCCTTAGGAAAATATCCCCCTCGGAGAACGGTGAGGAAAAGGTGTCCCTCGGGCTAGAGACAATGGGAGACATCATTTCCAGGTGGAGCAGGGAACGCAAGCTCAAACGCTGTGTGCTGGACGGGCTGGGGGCCGTGGTGCTGCTGTACTCCTCCGATGCGGAGTTCCGCTCGGCACTCTTCCATCTGGCCGCCAAGATAAGGAGTTCCGGGGTGACAGCACTCTTCACCATGGAATCCCTTCAGGGTGCCGAGGATATGCGCAGGGGCGTGGAGGAATACGTGGCCGACGGTATCCTGTCCCTCTCCCATTCCCGGGGTCTCCGTCATATCCAGGTGCTGAAGATGCGGGGCAAGGGGTTCCTGGGGGGATGGCATGAGATGGAGATAACGGACTCCGGCGTGCATGTATATCCCAGACGCTTCCATTCGCCGGCCAACACCTCCCACGGGCCCGCACCCCTACCCCAGGGAGGCCATACTGGGGAAGGAACGTCCTCGGGGAGAACCCCACCTGTTCGTGGGGGAGGGATGGAGTCCTTCGGCGCCAGGGAGATGGACGGACTCCTTGGCGGCGGCATCTTCCCCTGGGAGATAGTGGCGTTGAGCGGCAGCCCGGGCACGGGAAAGACCGCCCTTTCGCTGTTGTATCTGGCCGAGGCTATCAGAAAGGGAAAGAAGGCATTGCTCGTATCCATGAAGCATTCCAAAAAGGACATCTTCAACATGGCCGACCACTGGGGCTTCGACCTCAGAAAGAGCGTGAAAGAGGGAACGCTCAGGATGCTGACACCCAACCCGCTGGGGATGCTGCCCTACAAACATCTGCTGGAGATAGAGAGAAACCTGGAGGGGGTCTCAAGGGTTGTGGTGGATGCGGTCAACGACTACGAGATGATGTGCAGAGATACTGAAAAGGGGCCGTCCTTCGAGGAGTACATCTCCCAGCTGGTCTCCCTCCTCAGGGAACACGGCGTATCCGGTCTGCTTATCTCGGACAGCAGGGAGATAATGGGCTCCACCCTCGCCGGGGAGATGCCCGTGATGTACTACGCGGACACGGGCCTGCTGTTGAGGTATGTGGAGTTGAAGTCGGAGTTCAAGAAAGCGGTCATGGTGTTGAAGAGAAGAATGGGGGCCCACAGCCGGGACGTTGTAGAGATAGATCTGGCTCCGGGAAGGATAACGCTGGGAGGGAAGTTCGAGGGAGTGGAGGGCGTGATGACCGGAAAGGCCACGAGAGAAGAGGAGAGGTTGGAGAGGTTCTTCGGATAGGCTTTGATCCCCTATTCACCCGAGAGGATGCTGTCGTATTTCCCCTCGTCTATGAGCTTTATGACCTCTCGGGGGTTCTTTCCGTCCACGGTGACGCCCATGGAAACGCAGGTGCCCACTATGGTCTTGGCCCTCTCCTTCTTGTCCTTCCCGTAGAGGGAATCCCCCTTCATGTCCGCTATCTTCAGCACCTGCTCCATGGTGAGGTCACCCACGAACTCTGTACGGGGGTTGTGGGCTCCCTTGTCCAGTCCCAGTTCCTTCTTGATGAGGGCGGTCGCCGGAGGGGTTCCCACGGTGACCTCGAAATCCTTGGTCTTGGGGTCTATCACCAGTTTGACGGGAACCTTCATACCCTGAAACGCTTTCGTCTTCTCGTTGATGACCTTCACTATCTCCACTATGTTTACACCCAGGGGGCCGAGGGCGGGCCCCAGGGGCGGTCCGGGTGTCGCCTTTCCTCCGTCCACGAGGACTTCGACGGTCTCTGCCATGTCACATCACCTTCAACCGATGCTGCATGCCGATAGGCTCTGACGGCCGATACGTTCCATATCGGAAGAGCGCTCACAGCACGCTTATGCTGACCACGTTGTTTCCCCTGAGCACCACGGTGCCCAGTTTTCTCACCGTCTCCCCCTTCCTCTCCTCGGTGTCCTCCAGCACCATGTTCATGTAGTCGTCGAACCCCGTGAGGGTTCCTTCCAGGAGGGTGTTGTCCTTGAGGAGAAGGGAGACCTTCCGGTTGAGACACTTGCCCAACAGTTCCGAGGGAAGCACCATGTATTGACCCCACAAAAAGGGGGTGTTCTTATATTTTTGCATGGGCCTGAGCCCTATAGGTGTGGAAAGCCCGCAAACCGCCAATAACTTTATTAACCGTGGGTCAGGATGGGCGATGCCGACCGATGAACAGGCGAAGAATGGTTAGACAGAGGGATGGATATGGAGATATTGGGATTCCAGGTTGACATGCCGGCCGCTCTGGAGAACCAGTACATGGAGTTCCTGGTGAATCTCCTGGTATGGGTGGTCATAGGGGGCATAGCGGTCTTCGTGGCGGATATGGTAATACACAGGCTGGTGAAGAGAACCAAGACCGAATGGGACGACATAATATTCCAGATGATCCGCCTCCCCATGATACTCCTGGTCTTCCTCTACGGCTTCGTCTCCAGTTTCTCACGCCTGGACATACCGGGAGGCGTCGAGAACGGGGTGAATCTCCTCTACAGGGTCGTGCTGGCTGTGGTCCTCCTCTATGTCGGCTGGTCGATCTACAAACGGGTGTTCTTGGAGATATTCTCCCAGGAGGCGAAGAAGAAGGGGCTTAACATAGAGAAGACCCTCATACCCGTGCTGAGCACCCTGGGAAAGATGGCTGTTATCTTCATAGGGTTCATGGTGTTCCTGGGCTTCCTTGGTGTGAATGTCGGCCTTCTGATGACCAGCTTCGGAATCCTGGGGTTGGTCATCGCCCTGGCCGCCCAGGATACCCTGTCCAACATGTTCTCCGGCATCCACATGCTCATAGACCGCCCCTTCCAGATCGGGGATATAATAATGCTGGAGGACGGCGACTACTACGAGGTCAGATGGGTGGGCATGAGGAGCACGAGGCTCTACAACACCTTCAAACACACCCTCAGCACCGTGCCGAACAGCATCATCGCCTCCCAGAGGATAGTCAACATCTCCTCGCCGAACCCCAGGATAAAGACCAACGTGGGCGTGGGCGTCTCATACGACACTGAGCTGGACAAGGCCAAGGCCATCATGCTGGACGTTGCCCGGAACACGGAGCATGTCATGGTTGACGGGGAGCACGACCCCTGGGTCAGAACCGTGTCCTTCGACGAATCCAGCATAACCCTCAAGGTCTACTGCTGGATAGACCACTACGACCACCAGTGGGCCGTCATGTCCGAGATAAGGGAAAACGTCCTCAAGAGGTTCAGGGAGGAGGGGATAGAGATACCTTTCCCCCAGAGGGTGGTCTATATCCGGGAGGAGAAAGCCCAGGAGGGTAAAAGCGGCTGACCTACCCTGGCCCGCCTTTCACTCCATCCCGCCGTCATCTCCCTCTTCCAGATCCCCCCTCTTCCAGGGCCTTGGGGTCAACCACCGCCAGAACGGGCCGCAGGGCCTCGTCCACGAGGTCCACGGCCTCGAACTCCATCCCTCCCAGTTTCCTCTCCGTCTCGTCCACAAACTCCTGGTCCTTGATGCTCTGGAGGTTTATCTTGACGTTCATCGCCGCCACCTGGAGGGCCGCATCCGCCATGAGAACGGCCGCTCCCGCATCCGTGATGGAGTTCTGGTTTCCTTTCTCCGCGACAACCCGTGCCAGCTCAATGATCTCCTTGGATATCCTGACCACCTCCAGAGGCGGCTCCACGGCCTTTTTCAATGCCTCCTGTATCCTCGCCCCCCGGTCTGGATTGTCCTTCGGCGTTCTGTAGGCGGCCATCACCATGTTGAATGCCTCGGTGTCCTCGTCCACTATCTCCAGCAGCCGCCTCCTCAGCTTGGCCGCCCGGCCACGCACGGCGAGCATCATATCCTGGCTGTCCTCGTATTTCTTTTTCCCTATTGTGAGGTTGGCCACCATGGAGGCCAGGGCGGCGGCCAGGGCTCCCGAGAGGGCGGCCACACTCCCTCCGCCGGGAGCGGGGGAATCCGAGGCCAGTTCCTCCAAGAACTCGGCGAGCGTGAGATCAACGAGACCTTTTCCCTTCTTATCTTCTCCCATATGCCATCACATCCTTGACCATGTCCGGGTACATTCTCCTATCCCATCTATCCTATCCCATCTATCCTATATTCTCTCAATTATATATTCTATCACCTTTTCGTCCGGTTCGAAAGGAGCCAGTCTGCTCAGGCCGAGATATCTGGACCCCTCCTCCACCAGCCTCCGCCTCTCCTCGGGGGTGCTCCACTCCTCCCCGTCGGCCACCTCGCCTCTCTTCTCGAGCGCCCGCTTTCCCGCCAGGACGAGAGCCTCCTCCGGCACGACCCCCACTATCTCGCTGCCGTCCACGTCTATCCCCATCTTGCGGGCCTCTTCGGCGCAGGCCTCGTAGGCCACGTGCGGAGGCGTGGTCTCGTAGTCCACCAGGTTCATGGACACCTGGGCTATGTCGTGTTCCTCCAGGAGCACCCCTATAGCCTTCACCGCCTTCAGCCTCCCCGGTATCCGTTTGACCTTGCCGTTCTCGTCCAGGACCTTGTTCCCCTGGGCGTCCCGGACAATCCTTCCGCTCTCCCTTATCTCCTCGGCGATGTGTTTGGCCTTGGAGACATCGTTAGTGGTGAGATTGACGTTGTAGGCTACGAGGATTTTCCTGGCCCCTACGGCCGTGGCGCCGCTC
Source organism: Thermoplasmata archaeon (assembly GCA_021161085.1). GTDB lineage: Archaea > Thermoplasmatota > Thermoplasmata > JAGHBH01 > JAGHBH01 > JAGHBH01. Next base: position 4,847 of record JAGHBH010000144.1, read on the forward strand.
TTGGGGTTGAACTCCCCGGGCCCGTAGTCCGGTGTCCATTCCTCCTGCCGGAGCTTCTCCGGGAGCCCTTCGTACTCTCCCCGCCTGACGTTGGCCAGGTTCTTCCTCTCCGGGCGGGTGGCGGCGTATTCGTAGAGATACACAGGGACACCCAGCTCTCCAAGGGCCTCGCCGAATTTCTTGGCCAGGGAGACGCATTCTTCCATCGTGACCCCCCTGATGGGGACGAAGGGCACTACGTCCACGGCTCCCATCCTGGGGTGTTCGCCCTTGTGCCCCCGCATGTCTATCAGCTCCAGCGCCTTCCTGGCGGCGGCCAGCGCCCCGTCCACGATGTTCTCCGGCCCCCCGACAAGCGTCACCACGGTCCGGTTGTAGTCCTTGTCCATCTCGTAGGTGATGACCTTGACGCCCTCCACGCTTCTGGCGGCTTCCACTATCTCCTCTATGACGCTGCTGTTCCTTCCCTCGCTGAAGTTGGGAACACATTCGACTATCCTTTCCAGGGCCGGCATGTCCACACCTCTATAC
>JAGHBH010000114.1 GCA_021161085.1 Thermoplasmata archaeon
GATTTGAGTGAGAGGACGGGGGATGGTAACCTGACGGGCTGGGCGGCGGGCGGGGGCAGGATGGAGAAGGGTGCGGCGGGTTTCCTGGCCAGACTGCCTCCCTGGGCTTCTTCCCTGCTCTCCATGCTTTTTGGCCTTGTTGTGGTTCTGGGCGCCGAGCTGCTGGTCCGCGGTGCGGTTGATGTGGCCGAGATGTTCGGGGTGTCGGAGCTTCTGATAGGGGCAACCCTGGTGGCCGTCGGCACGTCCCTTCCGGAGATGGCCACCACCATATCTGCCGGGCTGAAGAAGAGCCACGGCATCGCCATAGGGAACGTGATAGGGAGCAACATAATGAACATCCTGGGGGTCCTGGGGCTTGCCGCTCTGGTCAGGCCCATCGCGGCAGACCCCCGGGTCGTCTGGCCCATCATGCCTTTCCTCTTCCTGCTATCCCTCTCTGTGGTTCCGGTGGTACGCATGGGATGTCGGAGGGGTGAAAAGGCTCCGGAGGGGGGCATGGAGCCGTCCGGAGAAGGGGCGAGGGGCAGTGTTCCTATCTTTTCCCGGCTCGTGGGTCTGGGCCTTCTGGCCTCATACATAATTTTCATACTCTTCATACTCATTCCTCTGTAGCTCCTCTGTAGCCATTTTCCCAGAGCCCTACCGCCATCCTAACGCCCCGGCCCCCTCCATAACACACTCTCCACAACATACCCCCCATAACCGTCGTTAATCCATAATGAGAACGGTTTACCACGAAGGATTACCACATTACCACAAAGGATAAGTATTGTAATATGGGATAAGGGTATATATAGGGGGAGAAGGCTCGGGACTATAAGCCCGGGCGCTCTGCCGCCTGCGACATCATAATCTCCACGTGCAAGGACGGAGGAAGCATAGGAAGCATAAATAGAAATACGAGAAAAGCGTCGGATGTCCCGTGAGGCGGACAGGAAAACCCTCTCCTCCACATATCCGCCGGTCAGCCTCCCATGGTTTCCGGGAGGGACCCGCGGACCACCCCCAAGAGGTGAAAAGGCATGAAAACACCCTCTATCAAGACCCCCTCTATAGGTAAGATACTGGAAAACAGGCGCAACCGGAAGATAGCGGCAGCCGTGGTGGCCGTGCTGTTCCTGGCCACGGTCCTCTGGGTGTTCGTCAACCTGGGCGGCCCGAAGATAGAGAACTACGAGACTGGAAGCGCCAGCATAAACGACCTCCTGAACATCCAGTCCACCTTCAACGACCCCGGGGACGTCCTGTTCGTCTCATCCGACTCCTGCCCCTACTACGCGCTCATAGCCACACCGGCGGCCGCACACTACGGCCAGGGAGAGAACGCGACGCTGCACCCCCTACTGGTGTATCAGGGCATCAAGGACAGATACCCCTACGTGGGCGAGTCCAGCGCAGTCAGCCACTTCATCAACATGTACGACGCCACAAACGCATCCATGATAGTGCTGGGCGACCCCCTGTACCACAACCTCAACGCCCGGCTCCATATGGCCCCATTCGAGGGCAGCCCCCACGAGGTCTCCCTGACCTTCGCCAAGGAGTTCTGGAACAAAACCGATGCGGTGATGCTGGTGGAGTACTCCGACCAGGGATACGAGGAGGCGGTGAACGCCGTACCCCTATCATCCTATCTCTCCATTCCCGTGGTGGTGGTTGACGAGGTGAACGATACCATAGCCTCCGACCTCAAGAACCTGGGGGTGAAATACTCCATAGTGTGCGGCAACATATCCGGCTACGGCAAGACACTCCATTTCCACAGCCAGGAGGAGATAGCCGACGCCATCATAACGGTCATAAAGGAGAGGATAGGGGGAGACATCAACTACGTCACTCTCGCCAACCCCCTGGATGTCCAGCCCCTCCACAAGACCGGAAGATCTATAAGCTTCCACTATCAGGGGATGATAAGGGACTCCGCCGCAAGGGCATACCCCGGGGCGGCCCCCGAGGGAGCCGACGGGCCCACCTTCAACTATACCATCCCCTACGCCCTGGCCAACGTGAAGGTCGATCTCAGGATGGATGTATCCGAGGCCACCGGTCCGAGATGGAGCTACGGGATTCTCCGGGACAACGTGGAGCACAACGCCGACGGCTCCGGCGAGAGAATATACGTCTACATGGGGATAGACCTCAACAACGACTCCGTCCTAGACTCCAGCCCCGAGGGGGGAGAGCTGCAGTTCTTCGGCGGTTCTCCGGCATACGACTTCATAAGGGCCAACCCCAACGACCCCACCAGCAAGCCACTCTGGGCTCACTTCTACATAGAACTGCCCTTCTACAACGAGCCAAATCCCAGCCACCTCATACAGCTGCTGGCCAAACTGCCCACGGACCCGGACACCAGCGCGGAGTTCATCCTGGACATCACCGTTGAGGAACTGGAACAGCCCGCCTATCCGCTGATGTACGGCCTATCCAGCATGGCCCCCTACCTGGCCGCATACCACAAGGGAGTCGTTCTGGCCGAGCACGACTTCCAGATATACAGCCCTGGATACATCGGATGCTCTGGCTGTGGCGTGCCCGCTGCCAACCCCGAGGCTGGTGCTGACGCCAACGAGGAGGTCAAGGTGGTCAAAAACGCTTTGAACAGCCTTCTGGCAAAGCTGGCCGGCATGGATCCCGACAACTTCGACCCCGTGGCCCTGGCGGACTATTACCGCAACCTCTCCGAGAACCCGGACACGGTCATGTACCTGGGCATCATCGCTGACACCAACATGGTCCCCATGTACATATACCCCAGCAACGGCCAGGGAGACGCAACGGAGGGCTTCGGCATACCCAGCGACATCTGCTACATGGACATAGACGCCGATCTGGACGACCCGCCGTACAGCGTCAGCGGGGACGACGCCTCCTTCGAGATAGCCGCCGGACGGGTGGACGGCTGGGACGCACAGGATGTCAGCGCCCTCATAGCCCGCAACGTCTTCTACGACAGGATAATAGAGGACTACAAGGGGCCGAAGAACAGCGAACTGGAGCTCGAGAGCGGACATCTGGCCCCGCTCTGGAAGGACAGCGCCATAACCACGGTAGGGTCCGTCCCACCCATCTTCAGCGCGTACCCCACCACCACGAAGCTCGCCGCCATGTACGAGGCCGCAGGGATGACCACCAACAAGAAGCCCTACAACCTCCAGAACCAGATGAGCCGCAGGCAGTACGCCGCACCCTTCTACGCCTCAGCCAACTTCATATTCTTCTGCGCCCACGGGTTCTACTACTGGTACGTCCCCACCGCCCAGGAAGGAACTGCAGGCATAACACAGCCCACCTACGGCGGCGGCGCCTTCGACGTGACCCACGTGAAGGACATGAGCATGGGGCCCAGCATCATATTCGGCTCCTCCTGCGTCACCGGCAGGATAGACGGCATTCCCGCCAGGAACACCCTCAGCCAGGCCTTCCTCCACGCCGGTTTCAACGCCTACATAGGAGCCACAAGGGAATCATGGGGCAGCCTGGTTCCCATACCGGACGAGAGCAGCGGTGAGACCCTGGGAGACCTCCTGGCCCTCTACATCTATGCCGATCTCACCGGCTACATATACAACAAGGACAGCGGGCTGGTGGACGGATGGATATACCAGGACACCAGCGTGGGCTTCGCCCTGATGCACGCCAAGAACCTCTACATAGAGCACGAGGGCGGCAGCGACAACGGCGGCACGGTGTGCGACACCTTCGAGGAGTTCGTACTGCACGGGGACCCGGCATTCAACCCCTACGTCCCCGCCTACGACTGAAGCCCGGCAGCAGGTGCTCACCTATAGGTGCCCACCTCTCCACAACTACCCCTCGGCCCACCCCTTCTCGACCTGTAGACACAGCTCCAGCCAGGGGCATCCCACACAGACCTCCTTGACCGTGGGAACCCTTGCCCGGGAGCGGGACAGCAGGACATCCCCCCTTTCCACCAGACCGTATTCCAGAGCCAGCAGCCGGAGGACCAGATCGTCCAGCCTGGACACCCACCCGGTGCTGCAGATTTCGGCAGAACCGGAGCCATACCTCCCTCCGGGCGTATGCGGGGGCGCATGGGGACACGAGCAACAGATGTCGTCCTCGCCGCGCACCAGCTCCACCATGCCTCCTGCCTCCATGAAATCCCTGGCCCTGGCCATGGCTCTGTTGAAGTCCTCTCCGTAGCCCTCCCCCACGTACCGGGGGATGCAGAGGAGGTGGTGGGGGCGGAGCCTGAGAACATCCGCATCCATCCCCCTCCCCCCGCCCATGTCCATACCCTCTCTCTCCTCACCGTCGGTCATGTCCGCCATGATCCCATCTCCCATCCCCATCCCTGGAGGAGGATAAGAGCCTTCCGGGGATCCCGAGAAGAGGCAAGGCAGCAGGGAGAGAGCGATGGAGATTATGAGCGATGGGAATATAAAAGACAGAGGGTATGAGGGGCCATGGGAAAACGGTGGTACATGGAGCACAGAAAGGATCCATACTACCGGAAGGCCAAAGCCGAGAACTACCGCAGCCGGGCGGCCTACAAGCTCAAACAGATACAGAAGAGATACAACGTCATACGC
>JAGHBH010000178.1 GCA_021161085.1 Thermoplasmata archaeon
GCCATAACCTTCGTCACCTCCAGGGAGAAGGGTCATCTGCGGGCCGTGGAATTCCTCATACGCCAGAAGATACCCAGAGGCGAGGTCCCCCGGAGAAGCGGAAGGGGAGAGGGCAGGGACAGGATAAGGAAGCGCATAGACTTCGACGAACACTGCGACCCCTTCGGCATGGTCACCTTCGAGCTGGACATAGGAAAGAAGGACGGTCTCACCCTCACCGATCTCGTCCACCTGTTCACCTCCCGGGCCAAGGTCAGGGAGGGACTGCTCGGAGACATCCGCATGGAGGACAACAGGTCCCTTGTACAGGTGCACAAGAGCGCGGGCATGAACGTGGTCAAGAACCTGGGGGCCTTCAAATACGGCAGCGGCAGATACCACGCAAGGCTGGTGACCCGGAGGGACGGGGAAGAGGGATAACCATATAACCCATCAAAACCGTAGGGTGCGGATGTGAAAAAGGGAGAAGTGAGAGATATGCCTATCAAAGGTTTCGAGATAAAAGCCGTGGAGGCAAAACGCCTGGCTCCCCCGGGACCACAGAGGGGGGTCAGGGTGGACCACAACAGCACCGTAACCTCCATAGTGCCCAAGGGAGACGACGAGGCTGTGGTAGCCTTCAGGTTCACGGCCACATACGGCCCCCTGGGATTCATAACCGTGGAAGGGGAGATAACCTACAGGGGAGATGCGGAGGCCCTTGTCCGGGAATGGCAGGAGAACCGCAAGATGCCAGATGCCGCCGCCCAGGAGATACACAGCGCCATAATAGGCAACTGTATCACCGAGGCCGTGGTGCTGGCGAGAGAGGTAAGGCTGCCCCCACCTATACCCCTGCCCCAGGTGAATATACAGAAGTACAAGCCGCACCACCAGCCCGGGCCAGAGGTGATGTGACCCCAGGATGCACCCCCGGGTGCCGGAGAGACCATGGATGGATGAGGGATACATGATGGAACCCGCTCTGGTGGGACGCCTCGTTTCCCTCGCCGCTCTCTTGGAATGCAGCGTGGACAAACCGGGCAACGTCGGCCCGGGGAAGGAATATGAGGACACCACCTTTCAGGATTATCTCATCTCCTCCCTGGTGCTGGGTGAAACGGCGGTCCGGGTTGCCGGGGGAGATATCCCCGTGGGAGCGGGTGTGGAAGGGTATGTGGACGAGATAAAGATGCTCATGCCCGGAAACCCCCATCTCGGCACCGCCATCCTCCTCATGCCCCTGGCCAGAGCTGCGGGCACGCTGGTTTCAAACCCCCCCAACGGACATGCGATAACCGATATAACGGCGGATATAACAAGGGCCGTGGAAGCCATCCGTTCGGCGATCGTCGGGGTTCTTGAAGGGATGGATAAAGAAGATGCGGCGGCCGTATGCCGGGCGATAAAAAAGATGAACCCCCCGGGTCTCATGGACCCCTATTTCAGGGATACTCCCGTCGAGGAGTTGGAACGGAATATCCTGGCGGAGAACACTACTTTTTTGCGTTGGATGGAGAAGGGAGCGGAGGACGACGGGGTTGCCAGGGAGATATACGATCTGTATCCCATATCCCTCAGACACGGCGCCTTTCTGGCGGGGAAGGGGAGGCGGATGAGAGAGTATGTCCAAGAGACATTCCTCCGGATACTGGCAGAGAACCAGGACACCTTCATAGCCGGAATACACGGAGAAAGAACGGCGGAGAACATAAGCCGGTGGGCCGGGAAGATACTGTCACTCACAGGAGACCGACGGGAGGAGGAGATCGAAAAAATGGACCGCTACTGCAGACTCCGCAATATAAACCCCGGGACAACAGCGGACCTCACCGCCTCATCCATATTCATAGGCCTGCTGGCCTGCCAGCTGACGGAGGGGAGACCGTGAGCCGTGACCACGCCCCCTTTCCTCCTTTTCCACCGGGCGCCTACGAGGCCCTTCTGATCCTCCCATACCCTGGGGCCGGATACAACCTGGCCACCATGGGCGCCGGATGGGACGGCACGAGATTCCACATCAGGGCCTTCCGTGGAACGGACACATTCTCCATAACCTCTGAGATGGAAGGGGGGAGAGAACCGGAGGAACCTTCATGTCTGCTTGCCTTCTACACACCGGACGACCCGGAAGGAATGGCCCTCCTGGTCCACCACGCGCTCACGGGATGGGGAGACGGAAAAGCGGATATCCCATCGGACAGCCCGGACCCTTTGGAGGCCCTACAACCCGAACCCCCATACCTCGCGGAATGCCTCCTGGCCTCCAGAAGGGAGGAGGAAATAGACGACCGTTTTGGAAAGACCCGGGCTGCGGTTCTAACACTCACACCGGAAAGATGGCACAGGGGAACGTTCGCTGCCATCCCGGACACTCCGGGACAGAGGTATTTACCGGCCTTACCGGCCGTCCAGGGGAAAGAGGGGCCGTCTATACTGAGAGCGGCCGTCCACGCCACCCGGGCAAGGGTCCTGCTGATGGAATACGGGCGGAGGGAGAGGGCGGAGAAGGAAAGACGGCGGGCCATCAACATGCTGGACGGCATATCCGGAGGGAGGAGCGTTGAAAAGGCCGTGGGAGAGATAGAAATGTTCCTGCGGTCTCTCCCTTGGCGATGCCATCTTTCGTAGAAACCACCGTGTTTTATCAGATCGGTATACAAACCTGGTAAAATATCCCTGACGCCTCCATTGTCCCGAAATACCCACACGCATCCCGTCCAGCCCACTTTCCTCATCTGATGTGGTCCAGTGTGAATGAACCGATGTTCAGGTTCTGCTTGCTGTGAGTATATTGGATATAAGACCGGGACTGCACGTCGCAAATACCCTGGACGGCCAGATACGTCTTGAGCTGCTCCACCTTGAAATCTATTGTCCCGTCCATCACGTGGCTTATGCTCTGTATCTCCGTCTCCGAATGCATCCCCTTCTCTATAGCATATAGAGCCACGGCCTTGTCCCTCTTCCTCCTGCCGGTGAATGGCTGGAGGAACTTGAACGTCTCAGTGGCCCCCAGATAAGCTATCACCGTGGAGACGGAGCGGAAGGCAAGCCGATAATACTTGTGGGTCTTCTTGAACTCCTTGGCCGCATCATCCACCGCCGTCAAGATCTCCTTGGTGTCGGATACTCCATCTATATAGGTGGTATAAGGATCCGTGGGCTCTTCCCCCATTGTCAGAGAATAGGTGTCCACATATCTGACCAGCCCCATCTTCTCATATTCCTCGTACCCGGACAGAACGAAGGACATCTCCTCCCGTATCTCCAGCGGGGTCTTGTCCGTTATAACCCAGATGGCTGGCACACCCTTCTTCAACCCCTCGGCGATGAACCTGTTCATGAGAGTCTCCTTCCCCACGAAAGCCGGGCCATAGACAGCAACATTGGAGCCGAAAGGAATGCCTCCCATCAACAGATCATCCAGCCTCTGGATGCCGGTCTTGACCTTCTCTATCTTCCACTCCATCATCCTGTCCTCTTCCCTGGCCTCTATCTCCTCCTCGATAAGCCCCTGCTCCCGCAGCCTGAGCTCCTCTTCCTTGGCCCGGATATACTTCTCCTTGGCCATTATCTCCCTTTCCTTCTCCGCTATCTGGGCCTTCAACTCCTCCAGCTTCTTCTGGGCCTCCTGTTGCTCCATCGTGCCTATGCCCTTCTTGGCCTCCTCCACCCTCCGGCGCTCGGCCTCCAGAAGCTTCTCCCTGTGCATCAAATCCTCTTCCCGGCGCAGGAGCTCCTCCTCCTTGTAGGCCACGGTCTCCCTCAGCTTCCTTATCTCCTCCTCCTTCAATGACAGCTGACGTTTGAGGTCGGCGAACTCCTCCTCCTTCAGCAACAGCGCCTTCTCCTTGTTGGCCAGTTCCCTCTCCTTCAACAGCAGCTCCTCGCTTATCGCCGCCTCATCCTTGCCCGAGAGCTCCATCTGCTCCTTCAGCTGCGACAGCTCCAGCTCCAACACCTGAACCCTCTTCTCCAATTCCGCCTTTTCATCCAGAAGTTTCTTCTTCTCCTCCAGCCACTCCGCCTCGGCAGCGGCCAGAGCCTCCTCGGAAAGCGGCTCGCCCGCCTCTTGAAGAAGAATTGCCTCCCCACTGGCCAACGCCTCTTCCTTCTGGAGCAGGTTCTTCTCCTTCACCGCCAGTTCCTTCTCCTTCTGGATTAGTTCCATCTCTTTCTTCTTGATCTCCTTCTCCGCTTCGGGCATAGACTCCAGTTTCTTCTCCATCTCCCTACGAAGGGCCTGGAGCTCGTTCTCCGTCTCCTTCAGCTTAACCTCCAGCTTTTCCTTCAACGCTATCTGCTGATCCAGCATCCTCTGCAGCTTCAGAGCATCCTTCCCCTGGGCCTTGGCCTGCTGTGCCTTTATATATTTAATGACCGCAACGCTGCTCTTCTTTACGTTCTCCAGTTCCTTCTCCAGCTCCTCTCGCTTCCTTATCTCCTCTTCCAGAGAGGCCTTCAGCGTGGCGTTCTCAGACACCACATCCTCTATGTTCACCTTTCCAGCCTTCAACCCCTTGACCAGGGATTTTACCTCCTCCCTGATGGCGGAGATGTCAGCGGAGACCATGCGAACGGCCTCCGAACCCCCGGGCTCCTCCTCCGGCTCCTCGGTCAGCCACTCCTCCAAAGCCGTATCCTCGTCCCCCATCAGCCACCGCTTTAGAGAATCAACTCCATTTTGACCGTTTCTTCCGTCTCCGGGCTCTCTTTTCCCGGTCTCCTCTTTTTTTGTCCGGATCTTCTTTCCGCCCTTCTTCTCTTCTTCACCCTTGAGCCACTCTTCCAGCGCCCCCTCTTCCTCGCCAGCCAGCCATTTCTCCAGTTCTGTCTTATCATCCTCTCCTCCCCCACTCTCCGCCTCAGATCCGTTATCTCCGGAATCACCGGAAGAAGAGGCAGAGGAAAGGGCGTTGACCACGGTCTCCGCAAGCTTCCTGTCAAAACCGTCCAGCTTCTCCACTTCCTCCACCGACGCCTTCCCTATCTTCTCCATGGTGTCGAATCCCGCGTCCATGAGGGTCTTGGCCCTCTTCTCGTCCATCCCCTTCAACCTCAACAGCCTGGACAGCATGCTCTCTCCGGAGGGGGCGTCTCCAGAACCAGAAGGGTTCTTTCCGCTTCCACCGCCTCTATCGGGAGAGAGCATCCCACTTCCTCTTCGGATTTGACGGCCTCCATAAACCCAATCGTCTTATAAGACTATTCCCCTCTCCAACCGCTCTCCACCGCCACATAACATAAAACCGTTATCCCTTCTCAAAATCAAGAACACGGTACTCGAGAGAACCCAAGTTCACAACGGGAACCTTCCCCGGTATCGGGTTGAAGTTGTGTCTCTTCTGGAACTCCGTCTGCGCCTGCCACGTGGACGAATTTATCAACAGCACACCCTTGTAGGTCTCCACGCCCACCGAGTGAACGTGGCCGGTCACGAAGATGTCCGGAACCTCCTCTATCACCAGAAAATCCTCCGGCTCGGGAGCCAGAGGGGTCCTGCCCCCGTAAACGGGGGCCAGATGTCTCTTCTCCAGCATCAACTTCATGGCATCCAGCGGCCTCTCATATGAAAAACCGGGCACCATGCTCAGGAAATCGTCCATGCTCCTCCCGTGATACGCCAGAACGGACACACCCTCCAGCCTCATAAAACAGGGGTTGCCCACGAACCTCGGAGCCACACCCTCCTCCAAGAATATCTCCTGGACGGCACGGGAGAACGCGGGCTGCGGCTCCGCCGGCCGGACCGCATCATGGTTTCCGGGGAGAAGAACCAGCTCCACGTGGTCCGGGATGGGAGACAATATCCTGGCCAGCTCCCTGTACTGCCTCTCTATCTCGTCTATGACCAGCTCCTCCTCCTGGCCAGGGTATATGCCTATGCCGTCCACCAGATCACCCACGGCCACTATATACTTAAGCCGCTCAACAACACGCAGACCACCCTTCCGGCCGCCGCCGTCCCGCAAAAACCGGAGAAAACGCTCCCACACCCTCGGAAGGAAGGTGTTGCTGCCAACATGGATGTCGGAGATGAAAGCCGCATAAACCTCCTCCCCGGCGGTGTTCACCCTCCTGGTCCGGGGTATGCTCGGAAACACCACCTCATCCGCAAAAAGGCTCCCTCTACCACCCCCCCGGCGGCCGGCCACCCCCACCACCTCATCCGGCAACACCACCTCGTCCGGCGGGAGAACATCCTGGGGAACAACAACAGACACCACACCGGTCTCGTCATCCAGCTCCAACACCCTCTTGCCCCTACGGGTGGTGGAGACCTCACGCACCATGCCCACGATCCTGAAATCGCCGGAAGAAGAAGCAACGGAGCATATGTCCATCGGCGCGCCGAACCCCTCACGCTTCCTTATCAACCCCCGCAGCTTTCTGTATCTATCCCTGAAACACGACTTGAACTTGTCCACGGAAGCCGAAGAGGAGGTGCGGCCGGTCACATCCTTCAC
>JAGHBH010000040.1 GCA_021161085.1 Thermoplasmata archaeon
ATCAGACCCTTATATACAAACCCCTATATACTATAACACTCTATAGTATGTTATGGTGGTGATGGTATGGCTACTTCCATCCAGGTGAGCGAGGCTCTTCGGAGGGAGCTTGTTAAGAGGAAGATGTACGACAAGGAGACGTATGAGGAGGTCATCTGGGATCTGATAGAGAACACCCGGGAGCTGAGCGAGGAGACGAGGAGGGAGATAGAGGAGGCACGTGCGGAGGTCAGGGCGGGGAAGGTTCATACCCTGGCCGAGGTGAAGAGAGAGCTGGGATTATGACCTACGAGATAATCTTTTCCGACAGGGCCTTCAGGCAGCTCAAGAAGATGGATCGTAAGGTCCAGGAGCGTATAGTGGCGGTCTTGGAGCGGATCAGGGTGAGGCCGGAGGCCCATGTGGTCAAGCTGGTGGGCGACCCGGGATACAAGCTGCGTGTGGGCGATTACAGGGTGATAATGGATACAGACCATGAGAGGCTCCATATTCTGGTGCTGAAGATAGGACACAGGAAGAATATCTATAAGAGGTAGGTCTATAAGAGGTAGGCCGAGTATCGGGCTGACGACATAAGACGGGATATACCAGGACACCAGGGAGGAAATATCATGAAAATAGGGGAGAGGATAACACGGGCCGTTCACGCCAGGGGGACGGAGACGCCTTTCCTGATATTCTCCACGTTTCTGGTGACGTTCGTCGCCACCCGTCTGTATGTCAAGATATTCCATGTGGCCGAGGATGCCACACTGCAGACCTGGGCGTTGGGCTACCACTGGCATCATTACTGGTGGGGGATACTCTTCCTCTCCCTGGGGGGCTGGCTGGGCATCAACCACGACGGTAAGGAGGCGGCGAGGACCGGGGCCATCCTCTACGGCGTGGGGTTGGGGCTTTTGATAGACGAGGCGGGGCTTCTGCTGACCGACGAATACTTCACCAGGGCGACGTACAGCTTCTTCGTGGGTGTTTCCCTCCTCCTGCTGAGCGTTGTCTTTTTCCCGGGGTTCTGGCATGTGTTGAAGAGGGAGCTGAGGGAGCGGAGGGAGAGGCTGCTGGCGGCAAAGGACGCTGCGCTGGAGAACGTGGAGGAGATAGGGGAGGCCATAGGCGATGCCGTGGAAGCCGTGAAAAGGGGGATAGAGGAGGTGGGTGACATCCTTGATCCGGATGCGGGAAAGGGTGATGGGGAATAGTGAGGTACGATGATAGGGAAAGCCTTTAACCCACAATGGGGTATCCCGTGGCGAGAGGTGGCTGGTATGACGGAATATCTCTATATGCCGGATGCGGATGCCAATTACATACGGGAGTTCACGGCCGTGGTCAAGGCCAGCGGCGAGGGTTATGTTGTTCTGGACAGGACCGCCTTCTATCCCCTGGGGGGTGGGCAGCCCACGGACAAGGGGGTGCTGATATGGGATGGAAGGGAGTATCCGGTGGTGGAGGTGCGGAAGAAGAGCGGACAGCATGTTCTGGCCGATGGCGGCATGGTCATTCCGGTGGGCAGCGAGGTCTCGGGCCGTATAGACTGGGAGAGGAGGTATGCACACATGCGGATGCACACGGCCCAGCATCTGGTGAGCGGCCTCGTCTATGACCTGTACGGGGCCAGGACGGTGGGGAATCAGATCCACGCTGACAGGAGCAGGATAGATTTCGCACCCGCCAATTTCACCGATGACGACCTGCGGAGGATAGAGGATGAGTGCAACGGCATCATCTCCCGGCGGCCTCCGATACACATCTACGAGATGGACCGCTCCGACCTGGAGGCCAGGGTGGAGATAGAAAGGGTGAACCTGGACCTCATCCCCTCCTTCATAAAACGGCTGCGGGTGGTGGAGATAGAGGGGTGGGATATCTGTCCCTGTGCCGGAACCCATGTCAGGAACCTGGGTGAGGTCGGGAGGATCGAGATAACCAAGAGGGAGAAGAAGGGCAAGGATACCACCAGGATCAATTATATCCTGCATCCGCCGGACGAGGGAGGATCCGGGGAATGATGAGCTGCCACTCGTAGGGGGGGTATGATGGCGGGAACAAATGCCGGCGGAGAGGCCGACGCGCCAACGTTCTCCCTCTCCCGGAAAAAGACCGTCGTGCTGCTGCTGGCCATCGTCCTGATAGCCTCTTCCCTACTCTTCATCTCATCCTTCCGGGAGCCTGAGGTCACCGAAGCCTCCATCTCTTTCCTGGGTTTCGAAGGGGGAAACCCGGTGTTCCTGGTGGAGCTGACGATGCACAATCCTAACATGGTCGGAGGTACGCTGGTGGGAGGGGAGGTCAATCTATATGTCGAGGGGATGTATGTCGGTGTGGTATCCCCGAGCGGGGAGACCTATGTTCCCCCGGGGTCGGAGGCCGTAGTCCCCCTCAGGTTCGTGCTGGCCCACCTGCCCTTCGTCACGGGGAATCCGGTGGAGGTACGTGCCCTCGGGGCCGTGGATGTGAAGGTGGGCATTCTCACCTTCCACGTGCCAGTGGACCGCACGGAAGAGGTATATATCTGACCCTCCCCCCTTGGGTTACAATCCTCTTTTCTCACCCGCCTTGCCCCTATCCTCATCACGGGGACTGCAGGACATTTCCCCGCCGTGAAACCGCTCCATCCATCCTATCTCCGCATCACACGATTTGAGGAATTCCAGGAATCTGGAGAGGTGGAGCATGGTGTCCTTGGCCACATGGTGTTCTATCTCGCAGGCGTCCATCTCCGCCGTCTCGGCGTCAACCCCTATCAGCCTCAGGAACTCGGCCAGTATCCTGTGGTCCCTCTCCAGCCCAACGGCTATCTTGCGTCCCTTTTCCGTGAGTACCACCCCGCGGTAGGGCTCGTAATCGACAAGCCCCCTCTCGGCCAGTTTTCTCATCATCTCGGTCACCGTCGGAGGTGAGACGTCCATTGAGCTGGCTATGTCCGTGGTGTGCACCCTCTTCCCCTTCTCCAATCC
>JAGHBH010000027.1 GCA_021161085.1 Thermoplasmata archaeon
AGATGCCTTACCAGCACCCCCCTCTCGGCTATCCTCAGGGCCCCCACCCTCCTGGTCTGGAGGTCCCCCACCTGTCTGTGCATCTCCCCAAGGGCCTCCATCATCACCTCGGGATAGTCCGGCGCGTCGGACAGCATCGCGGCGGTCCCGCTCTCCCAGTATTTTGCGTCCGGGAGATATATGTCAACCACACCGTCAAGAAGTCTCAGCGTTTCCACGGAGTCATATCCCCCGGTGTTGTACACCACAGGAATCTCCAGACCACGCATGGCCGCTTCCTCAAGGGCCTCCAGTATCTGGGGGACGACATGGGAGGGCGTCACGAGGTTTATGTTGTGGCAGCCCATCTCCTGCAGGCCGAGCATCATCCCGGCCAGTTCGGAGGCGCCCACCTCCCTTCCATGTCCCAGCTGGCTTATATCGTAGTTCTGGCAGAAGAGGCATCTCAGGTTGCAGTGGGTGAAGAATATCGTCCCGGAGCCTCCGTATCCCACCAGCACGCTCTCCTCGCCGAAATGAGGATGTACGCTGGAGACCACCGCCCTTCTCCCGGTGCGGCAGAACCCCCTCTCATCCTGCAACCGGTCCACACCGCAGTTCCTGGGGCACAGGTTGCATTTTTCAAGCACGGAGAGGGCCCTGGATACCCTCTCCCCGAGTTCCCCCGTTCTGAAGAGATGCACATATCCCGGCGTGTCCATACGGGGGAGGCATCGGAAAGGGGCTTTTTATCGTTTGCCGCCCTCTCCTTCGACCATCTGGATTATGACATCGGCCACCCTGGCGAAGGCCACAGTCCCCGGGGTCTCCTTTTTCATGGCCTCCGTCAGACGCCCCTCATCCCCTGCCCTCATCACCTCCACGTCCAGGGGAACGCTGCCGAGGAACGGCACTCCCAGCTCTCCGGCCATCCTCTCGCCCCCGCCTTTCTTGAACACCTCTATCTCACCTCCGCAGTGGGGGCAGATGAGACCGCTCATGTTCTCAACCACACCAAGGACGTTGAGTCCCAGGGTCTTGGTGAACTTGAGAGCCCTCCGGACGTCAAGGAGAGCCACTTCCTGGGGGGTGGTCACCATTACCACACCGTCGGCCGATGGTATCTGCTGGGCGATGCTTAGTGGTTCGTCCCCGGTGCCCGGCGGTAGGTCTATCACCAGGTAGTCCATCTCCCCCCATTCCACATCGTTCAGAAGCTGTTTTATAACCTGGACCTTCAGGGGGCCCCGCCATATCACCGGTGCGTCCGGGTCGTCGGTCATCAGTGCCAGGGAGATGACCTTTATGTCTCCCGCCTCGACAGGTAGCAGTCTGCCGGTCTTGTCGGCCAGCACCCGTTTTCCCTCCACGCCCAGCATCCTGGGAATGTTGGGTCCGTGGAAATCGGCATCGAGGACGCCGACCCTTTTTCCCTTGGAAGCAAGGGAGAGGGCCAGCATTGAGGATACGGTGGATTTGCCCACTCCTCCCTTTCCGCTCATGACCACGATGACGTGGGCATCCTTCGTTGGTGAGATGAACAGAGGTTTGATGTTCTCCGTCATTTTTTCACTCTCCGGCCCTGGGAGGGACGGAGGGTGGTTTAAACCTTTTTCCGAAAACAACACAACACGCCCGGTATGAACTACCGTTTTCAGGTCTCCGGCGAACTCATCCTGGACGGATGCAACCTGACCGGAATGTAAAGCGGCGGCCTGCTGTCCAATGTCACGGTCGCGTGCAAGGACGGTGCGGAGGGTGGTGAGCGGCCCCTGAGACCCCTGGAGGGGGAGAGGGTCTATCGGTGGAATCCCGGGGTCTGGGCCGTTGTGATGGTCCTCTCTTTCATTCTGCTGGTGTCGTGGCAGATGATGTGGCTTCCCTCCCTGTGGCTCATACCCACAGGTATGATCGGGATGGTGGCCCTGGCCGTTATTTTCGGAAAGACCCACATGAGGAAAAGAGTACCGCGGGTCTCGGTGGTCCGGGGGCCCTCGCGCCGTTTCCCGCAGTACAAGACATAGAAAGTTTTTTATACCCCGGGGGTAGGAGATATATAGCCGGTGTTTTATGACCCCCGAGGCCGGAGGCCGTACCGGTGCTGGCGGTGAGATGCCGGCTGGGATGCGCCCTGAGATGCCGTGGAATGTGAAAAACAGAATGCGGGAGGATTGAGAGTTGCTCCGTTTTGGACCTGGTGGAATACCCCTTTCCTGTAAAGGAAGGACGCTCAAGGACGGCGTTGCGGACGCCCATTATCTGGGGCTCACCGCCGTGGAGTTCCAGATGGTGAGGATACTCAACATCGTCGAGAGGGAGGTGAGAGCCAGGGAGGTGGGGCTCCTTCCGACCGAGATAGGGGGGGAGATAATAATAGACGTCCTGAGAAAAAGGGGCGACGGTTTCGTGTCCCTGGGAGCCGAGGAGAAACTCCGCAGGGAGGACATGGTGGCCTCCCTCTCCACCATGGTGGCCAAGGACTACAGAGATCTCGAGGATGCAAGGATCCTGGCAAGGGACCTGGATGTCCAGATATCCCTCCACGCCCCGTACTATCTTGACCTGGTGACCGAGGATCAGGAACATCTCGAGAGAGCGTATATGGCCCTGCAGTACACCGGCACCATAGCCAAGGCCCTTGGTGCTTCGGTGGTCACCTTCCACGGCGGTGTGTATCATGTGGACAGGGAGGATGCCGTGGGTGTCCTCATAGAGAACATGCGTCCTATCATCGACTGGTATATAGAGAACAAAGTGGGAGCTAAGCTGGGAATAGAGACCAGCGGGAAACAGGATGTCTTCGGCTCTCTGGAGGAGGTGGTGGAGACCGCCAGGAACCTGAAAAACACCATCCCCGTGCTCAACTTCCCCCACATCCACGCCAGAGAGGGGGGCAGTCTCAGGGAAGTGGACGATTACGTTGACGTTTTCAAGAGAACCAGGAGGACACAGCAGAACAATTTCTACACGCACTTCAGCGGTGTGGAGCACGACGGAAGGGGAAACGAGAAGAGATACACTCCCCTGAAGAAGGGAGATCTTAGGTTCGAGGTGTTCGCCGAGTTCCTGCTGGATAATCCGTACCAGATCACCATCATCTCCTCCTCCCCTCTGCTGGAGCACGATGCCGTCTACATGAGGGTGATATACGAGCGTCTGGCAGCCAAAAGGGAGGCCAAGAAGATACGGGAGGAAAAAAAGGCCCTGGAAGAAGAGGCGAAGAAGATGAGGGAGGCGGGGAAGAAAGAGAAGAAGGACAAAAAAGCGGCATCCTCGGATAAGACAGGAAAGAAGGGTTCCGCCCAGAAGAAGACATCCGCCAAGAAGCCTGGATCCCGGGGTAAAGGTTCCGGCTCTTCCAAGGGCGGGAAGAAGGGTGGGGGAAAGA
>JAGHBH010000095.1 GCA_021161085.1 Thermoplasmata archaeon
GCGGAAACGTCCCCCCGCTCCCTGGCCCTCAGGGCCTGATACCTCCAGGGGTCGAGCTCAACGCCCACCACAGCAGGCCGGACGGAGAAGACGATCTCCCGCAAAACGTCCCCGAGACGGAACACATGCCCCACCCCCACCACGACGACACGTCTTCCCTGGCCGGTCTCTTCTCCCATAAACCACCCAGAAGATAAGGGATTATTAAATACACCGGAGGCCCGCCTTTTCCCGCCCCAAGGCGGCAAAACGTGGGCGAAAAAATAGGGAACAAAACACAAAAGAGAATAGGTGGACGCGCGGGGATTCGAACCCGCCTTTTTGCTAACGCAAAAACGTGGGCGAAAAAATAGGGAACAAAACACAAAAGAGAATAGGTGGACGCGCGGGGATTCGAACCCCGGACATCCAGCTTAGAAGGCTGGCGCCATATCCTAGCTAGGCTACGCGTCCACAGGTGGGCCGAACCGATGGGAGGTAAAATGTTTTTCGCCGCAAACACCTCTATCAGCTCAGACGTCCATGGAGGAGAGCAACCACAAGTTTATATTACAAAAAGAGCCTTTTTCTCCTAAAAAGCGGAAAGGGATACAAATGGGTACCATGTCCTCCACCAAGAGGCTCTTCGCAGTAACTGCCGTTCTGCTGCTGGTTTCAGGAGGAGTGTTCCTTTTCCTGCCCAAAAAAAGCCCGGAGACTTTGGAATCGCCGCCCTCCAAAGAATGGGTGGACTACCTCCTCAACAGCTCGTCTTCAGCATCCTCTAACCAGAATGTGGTCTTTGTCTCCTCTTTCGCCTCCAATCCCTTCTATTCCGGCCTGGTGGTTACAGCTTCCACCCCGATAATCGTCCAGGGACGCTACAACATATCCTACGCCCCTCTTCTTATAGAGTATGAAGACAGTTCGCCGGCAGAGAGATTCCTCTCCCTAACGCCCCGACAGCCGTACCGGCTGTCTGTGGAGGAGCCGGAGAATGCCACCGCATCGCTGGCCAAAGAATGGTGGACGCACGCGGATGTGGTTTTCACAACGAGCACCTATAACGGAACCCTTGCAGTCTCTCCTTTGGCGGCGTTTATCGGAGCGCCTATTCTCTACACCAACAGAACGGATGCCCCGGCCGAGGTGGCGGCTAGAGAGATGGGGGTAAGAAGATGTGTGGCCGTGGGAGGGGCATCCAACCTCGGTCTTCCAACCATGCGCCTGCCTTTAGAAGAAGTGGCAAATTTTACTCTCTGGGTGTATGAGACCGCAGGAATTCAGGCAGACTATCTCGTCTCCACAAACCCTCTCGATATGACGCTTTATGACTGGGGAGGTGACACCATACCCATACCCTACCTATCCTGTCTCTCAGGCGAACTGGCCGCATATCACAGGGGGGTCATAACATTCGCCGAGGGCCTCTTGACGCTGGAAGACTCCGAGGAGGAGGGAGAAAACGGTACGACGCTCCTCGGTCCCACTGTGGATTTCGTTAACGGAATAGCGGGAAGAAACCAGCGGAAAATAATGGCGGCCGCGGATCTGATGGCGGCCCATGGGGGGAACGCCAGTTATCTTGCCATTGTAGGCGGACCCGTATCCCACCCGTTCTTTTACTATCCCGTGGAGTCCTCTGACGGCGACGATGTGTTCGTTGGCACCAGCAGTATAGCCTCGGACTATATGTATGGAGACTTTGACGGAGAATACGGCCAGGAGATAGCGGTTGGGAGGATAGTGGCGAGGAATGTTTGCGACGCCTCGCTCCTTGTTGTTCAATCCCTTGCGGCTGATGAAGTTAACACATATCAATACGAGAGAGACGGAGATATGAGTGAGTTACTCTATGACACGGTGACCGACTCCTGGTTGGAGAACACCGCAATATACATCGGTACCACCCGAACTGGTCCTCTCCCCGGCTGTCTCAAAAACGCCAAACAGACCCAGATAGAGGAAATGAGGGCGGGGGGGTTCACCGTTACCCCTCTGGAGGGATACAAGGCAAACGACAGGACCGTGGGGGAGACCATAGACAAGATGTCCATGTGCATCTACTATGGCCACGGCTCCTACAGTTGTTGGTGGTCCAACAGATGGGATTATATAGACGCCGAGTTCGTCTCAACGGCACGGTTGAAGCCCTTGGTTGCAGCGGCCATGGCCTGTCAAACTGCAAGGATAGATAACAAAACGATATCTCTGGAGGAGCTGATAAGTCTGGCGTTCATCCATGCGGGGGCCAGGGCGTATATAGGGGCCAGCAGACTGGCCTATGGTCTTGTAGAGGTTGTTGACGGAGAACTGAACGATACTGACGCGCTGTATCTGGTGGACAGATTCGTTTATCATATATGTTCGGAAGACGCAGATATAGGCATAGCTCTTCAGAAAGCGAAGAACGACATGGTTGAATACAACAAAGGGATAGAAGGGTCTTTTGGCGCCAAGGTCGCATTATATGAATATGTCCTGTATGGGGACCCCGCGGCCAACATCTACGTCCCCAGATTGGACGGGTAGGGATTCCGAGAAACTGTAAAAAGTCGTCCAAAAAGGTCACAGACCGCCCTTTATCTTCTCCCTCAGTATTCTCATGCCGAAGGGCACGATCATCAGAAGGTTCTTCCCCACGCCGGCGACATCCCCGCCGGTATCCTTGGCAACCATCTTCAACTCCTCTATGACCTTCTTAAGGGTCATCTGGTCGTTGGATATGGCGGAATAGTCTATGATTATGACATTGCCCTCGTAGACCTCGTTGGTGAGTTTCGGAAGGTCCTCGTACCTGTATATCTCCGCCACTTTGACCCAGGAGATGTCTCCCTCGGCCATGCTCTCCTCCTCGAACACGAGCTCTCCCAGGTCTATGTACCTGTCGGTCTCCACAACGGCCTCGGTCTGGCGCCTTATGAACGGTTTTTTGAGTATGCCGGGCATGGTCATATCCCCCTTGGGGTCCTTGTGGACCCCTATCATATGAGACCATATAAAGGTAATGGCCTTATAAACCTAATGGGAACGGACGGGAAAGGGTAGGGTGATTCGGAGAAACATCAATCCAGTATCATGGCCAGGAACATGGCTCCCAGTATCAGGATGGCTCCTATGCCGCCGATGAGCGCTTCCAGCTGTCTCTTTTCCATATATCCACCTCTCTCTCCATCTGTCCCTGTCCTCACCCCTTTTTCAGCTCCCGTGAGAGGATGCCCTCCAGCATCCTGACCAGTTCCCCGGCCGGGAGGTCCCTGACCGTCAGCAGGGTGGTGGTGCCCTCCCTCCCGTGGCGGACCTTGGTGTCCAAGAGCCCGAGAGCCTCCAGATCTTTTATGTATTTCCAGAACTGGGTGTGTTTCCTGGGTGTCTCCCCGTATTCCTCGCACGCCACCCGGTAAGCGTCCTCCACCTCTCCCGTCGTAGCATACGGATTCTTCCTCAGCCTTCTACCGGAGGCCAGGAGAACCAGCTTTTTCTGCGTGTCCAGCTCCCGCAGTTTGGATTCCGTGACTATGCTGTGTATCTCCGCCTTGGCGGCCCTCACATACTCCGGTGAGACCTCCTCCGCCCCCTCGTGGTCGGCCATCATCCCCGCCTTGGCCAGGAGTTCTATGGCCAGCCTCGCATCTCCCTGCTCGCCGGCTATATCCGCCACCAGCTCCATGACCTCTTCCCCCACCCTCATGGGACGGAAGGCCATCTCAACCCTGTCCCTTACTATGTCCAGCAGTTCCTCGGCCGTATAGGGTTTGAAGATGACAACATTCGTTCTGCCGAAGGTGGAGAGGGATGCGGGGTCCATGAGGTTGAGGACGTTCTCCTGGGAGATTAGCATGAGCGATATGGACTTTCTCCTTCTCCCGGTCTCCTCGTCGAATCTCGATAGGAGATATATGATGTCCGTACCCTTTTTCAGCAGCACGTCCGCCTCGTCCAGTATCACCAGCAGATGGGTGTCCTCCTTGTCTATCACGCCCCCGAGGGAGTCCAGCATCTCTGACGAGGAGAAACCCCGGTCGGGAAAGTGGGGCTGGAAATGCCGCAACATCTGCAGCAGGACGGCCTTGTCCGTGTTCCGCCTGCGGCAGTTGATATATACCATGTCCAGCCTGCGGCCCCCGGCGGCCAATTTTTTCTGCAGTTCGTCCGCGAACAGCCGGCCGGTGGCTGTCTTTCCGGTTCCCACGCTTCCGTAGAGAAGGCAGTGCTGCCGTCCGCCGGTCTCAACAGGGGCAAAGAGCGACCTCATTTTCTCCATCTGGCTTTCCCTGTGGGGCAGTCTGGGGGGTATGTAGTCGAAGTCCAGCTTCCCCCTGTCCTTGAAGACCGTGTTTCCGGGCGGGGACATGATGACACTTCCTCTGCTCTCCGCAAACTTCCCGGGGATAAAAAACCTTCTCCGCCCGACCGACCGGCCCCTATGGCCAGTGGAGGGATTGTACTGGTGCGGAGGGTTACAGGAGCGTTTTTATGGGGTTCGTTCGTTCCCCCTTATGATGGTGTGAATGCACATAAAGAGACATCTCAACAGGGCGTCCCTGGTATTCCTGGCCGTGGTCTCCGTGTGGCTGGTTCTCATGTTCATCTCTCCCATGATGATTCCTCCGGGAACGGTGGACCATCTGGACGGGGCGGCGAATCATGTGGACTATCCCGAGCTCTGGAAGACCCTCCCGCCAGTGGTCGGCCAGGTGTATCTTTTCGGCGACCTGAACTGCCATCAGAAGTGGTATCGGAGCTTCTACATCAACGGCAACCAGATGCCGGTATGCGCCCGGGACACGGGGATGTTCCTGGGGATGGCTCTGGGAGCGGCCCTGATGGCCACGGCGGAGGTAACCGGGGATATCTATGCCAACGGGCTGGCCATCCTTCCGGGGAGGATGAGGCTGAAAATGGAACGATGGCCGGGCAGAAAAACCTCCGCCATCCTACTGTTCATACTATCCCTACTTCCTATGGGTGCGGACGGCTTCCTCCAGGCCCTCACCACCTACGAGAGCAACAACACGGTCAGGCTGATAACCGGCATGTTGGGGGGTTTCGCCATAGCGGTGGGGCTGGCAGCCATGCTGGAAGCCCTCTTCCGCTATCCCTCCGCCCCTCCCCCTCCCCATCGGACCGAAAGGGGTTGAGAACCCAAGGCCAACCATCGGAACGACAGTAACCTGTCAGGAACTCTTCTTCACCAACACCAGGGCCCCACCGGCCGGTATCTCCTCCACCTCCTCGCTCCCGTAGACCAGCGCCTCCTCTATCTCCACGTATTCACCGGTGAGGTTGAACCTCTCCCCGTCCACATCCACCTGGATCCCCCCGGAAGATAGGGCGGCGGCCGCCTCCGCCGGGTCCATGTTTCTCAGGGCGGACATTATGGCACCCGCACGGTCCCTGAACTCAGGGCCGATTCTCGCCGGAAGGGGCTTCACACCCACGGGCTTTCTGGAGAGCCCCCCGGCGTCCACCACCTCCAGATTCTCCACCTTCAACGTCTCCCTGATGTCCTCCAGAACATCGTCCAGACCGCCGTCGGCGGCCACTCCCACCCAGGGTATGGGAGCGTTCAGCGGGATGCCCATGCCGGACTTCCAGCTGCGGACCGCGCCTATTATATCCCTGGCCAGTTCTCCCCGGGCGGCTTCATCTTTCCAGCCCTGCCATCCGTCCACGGGCTCCGGCCACCTGGCGAGATGTATGCTCTTCGCCCCCTCCCTTTCCCTGTAGAACCGCTGATACGCGTCCTCGGTGACATGGGGCATGATGGGGGCCAGCAGCTTGGCCACGCCCGATCCGATGGTATATAGGGTGTAATGGAGCGCCTCGTCCCCTCTTCCCCGCCTGTATTTCGACATCTCTATGTAGTGGTCCGCCAGCTCGTGCCAGAGGAACATCTCCGTCCTTTTGACGGCATCATCGAACCGGTACTCCTCGAAAGCCCGGGTGACCTCCTCCACGGTCTCGGAATATCTGGATAGTATCCACCTGTCCACGGTCCTGAGACTCTCGGGAGGCCGATCTTCAGGCCGGTATCCCTCCGGGACGATGGAAGATATGAACCTCTCCACGTTCCAGAACTTGGTGACCAGCTTCTTCCCCCTGGTGAGGTCCTTGTAGCGGACGGGGCTGTCCTCCCCCAGGCCGCAGGTCGCCGCATAGTATCTCATGGGGTCGGCTCCGTATTCCTCCAGCAGTTCCAGGGGGTCAACCACGTTTCCCTTGGAGGCGTGCATTGGTGTCCCGTCCGGGGAGAGGATGTAGGCGCCGATCATGATGTCATCCCACGGCTTCATGTCCACCAGGAGATGGCTGCGGAGGATGGTGTAGAAGGCCCATGTCCTGATGATGTCCTGTGCCTGCGGCCGGAGGCTGGTGGGATACAGGCGCTTGAACAGATCTTCGTCCCTCTGCCAGAAGGCTATGTAGAGGGGGCTGATGCTGGAATCCATCCACGTGTCGAACACATCCGTGCATCCGGAAAGAGAGCCGCCGCACTCAGGGCACGATGCCACAGGCGGATCATCCAGGGTGGGGTCCACATAGCAGTCCTCCTCCCGTGCAAGGACCACGTGGCCGCAGCTGTCGCACTCCCAGAGGGGCAGGGGGGTGGCGAAGTAACGCTTCCGGCTGATGGGCCAATCCCACGCCAGGGACTCCACCCAGTTCCTCAGCCTTATCTTCATGTACTCCGGGAACCACCGTATCTCATCCGCCCTCCTGAGAACGTCCTCTTTGAAATCCAGTATCTTCAAGAACCACTGGGGGACCTCCAGGAATTCTATGGGGGTGTGACACCGCCAGCAGGTGCCCACGTTCTGCTGCAACGGCTCCTGCTTCACCAGAAGACCGGAGGCTTTCATGTCCTCTATTATCTTTTTGCGGGCCTCCTCCAGAGGCATCCCAGCATACGGGCCGGCGAGATCGGTCATCAAACCCCTCTGGTCGATGCCCATCTCTATCTTCAAACCGTATTTGTGCACCCACTCCAGGTCGTCCTTGTCACCGATTGTACATATCATCACCACACCCGTGCCGAACTCCGGGTCCACCTTTTCGTCCGCCAGCACGGGAACCTCCCTCTCGAAAACTGGTGTGACCAGCGTCCTCCCCATCAGATGCCGTTTGCTCTCGTCATCGGGGTGTACGGCGACCATCTGACAGGTGCACAGCAGCTCCGGCCTGGTGGTGGCTATGAGAACCTCCTCCCCCGTCTCCTTGTCCCTGAACTTGATGTAGTTGAGCCTTGTCTCCCTCTGCTGGTATTCCACCTCCGCCTCCGCTATGGAGGTGCCGCAGCGGGGACACCAGTTCACCGGAAAAACCCCCTTGTAGATGAGTCCCTTTTTGAAGAGCTTGATGAAACTTATCTGCGTCACCCTCCGGTAATACTCGGCATCCGTCTGGTAATAGATATCCGGGTCCATGCTCTCTCCCAACACCTCGAACTGGTGCGTCATCTCGTCTATGAACCCGTTGGCGAACTCCCGGCACAGCTTTATGAACTCGTGCCTGTCCACATCCTCCAGCGTGATGCCGTGCTTCTTCTCCACCTTGACCTCTATGGGCGTGCCGTTGGTGTCGAAACAGAGGGGGAAAAAGACGTTGTACCCCCGCATCCGCTTGTACCTGGCGACGAAATCTATCTGGCTGTAGTTCACAGCATGGCCGGCATGGAGAGCCCCCGATGCATACCTGGGGGGGTTGTCTATCACGTACGGCGGGGAGGAGGTGTCATCGAAATCGAAGCGGTATATCC
>JAGHBH010000154.1 GCA_021161085.1 Thermoplasmata archaeon
ACGAAGTTCTCCGCCGGCCCGAGGTAGAACAGGGGATGTTCCCGGACCCCCGGAGCCAGGGGGCCGGTGCTCTTGACATAGCTGAAGAGGTGGACCTCCCATCCCCTGTCAGCGAAGAAATTGACCCACCTCCTGGTGTGTATGCTGTTGGCCGACGCCAGATAGAACACCCTCAACTCTCCCCCACCCCCCCGCTGTTCGTCTCCGGGGAACCAGACATATCACCCGCCGCTTCGGAGAGGGTGAAGAGCCTCTTTCCGGACTCCGGCACGGGTATGCTGTCCATATAGCGGAAGCGCACCTCCAGGTCGGGGGCGTACATGGCGATTCTCTCCCGGATGGTCTCCTCCATGGAATCGGTACTCCCGGCGTCCCCTGCCAGCACCAGCCTTATCTCCACCTCGCCCCTGTTCCTCTGATAGACCTGGTATTCCCTCACCCCCTCGAGGTCTTTCATCATGTGGGGGAAGAACTCTCCCGGGATGTAGGTGCCGTCTCTGGTGACTATGAAATGGTGCAGGCGGCCCTCCAGCCTGGAGAGGAAGGGCAGTGAGATGCCGCACGGCCCCTTTTCATCCGGTCCCATGGCCGCCAGGTCTCCCACGGCGTATCTTATGAATGGCATGGCCCTGTTGTGCAGGTCGGTCAGCAGCATCTCCCCCAGTTCTCCAGGGCCCACCACCTCGTCTCCCCTGGCTATCTCCACGATGGTGTTCTCCACCGAGAGGTGGTATCCGTGGTGCTCCCGGCATTCAGAGGCGGAGAGGGAGGTCTCTCTCCCTCCGTAGTGGTCGAAGACAGGGCACTGGAACACCTCCTCTATCTTCTCCCTCTGGAAGTCGTAGAGCTTTTCGGACGTGCTGATGACCGCCAGAGGGTGCGGTGCGGGGAGGCCGTTTTCCTCTATGTAGCGGGCCACCATATAGAGTGGGGAGGCGTATCCTCTTATGAATCTGGGGCGGATGTCGTGGAGCACGGAGGCGTAGGTGCGGAGTCTCTCCTCGTTCAGTATGAAGGCATCCAGGATGGTGTAGCGTTTTATCCTGCCTCTTATCCTCTGGTAGAGGCTCTTTTTCTCGTTGATGTCGAAGTTGGAGCCCCATATCAGGACGCCCCGGTCTCCCAGCATTATGCCCGCCCATTCCATTATCCTGTAAACCGCCGCCGAACCCCAGCTCAGCATGTCCTTGGTGACGAGAAAACGCAGAGGCGTTCCCGTGGATCCGCCGGTCCTGTACTCGATCCCCTGGCCCCCGTGGGTGGTGGACACCATATCCTTCCAGTTGGCCTTTATGTCCTCCTTTCTGAGGACGGGAAGCTTTTTCAGGTCCCCGGCGGTCCTCATGTCCTCTGGCTTCAGACCCCTCTCCTTGAATATGCGGTGGTAGTATGGAACGGTATCGTAGGCGTGGCGGATGATATCCCTCAGCAGCCTGTCGGTGTATCTCTCCAGGTCCTCCCTGGGCCAATACTGGCTCTTTCTGAGGAAATTGAAGCGTTTTATGTTCCTGGTGCCCCGGACGGCGTCGAAGAAAGGATATATTAGGTGTTCGGACAGCAGATTGTAGATGTCGGGCTTCCTCCCCGGGCCCGCCGCCCCATATGTCCCGGGCCCGCCGTCGTGTCCTTTCACCCTTCACCACCTCCCGGGGTTGTCGGTTCGGCTTCCTCCGCCACCTCCCGCTCCCCCACCAGGCGGGATATGAAAGAGAGGGTGTCCCTCACGGCCTTCTCCCAGGTGAAGTTCTCCTCCACCAGTCTTATTCTGGCCTCTACGTCCTCGGGGGTGTCCCGGGTTTCCAGTGCAGTGAGTATCTTCCCTGCCATGTCCTCCGGGTCCTCCGGACGGTACAGGAGGGCGTGGGGCGATGATGCGAAGATCTCCCTCAGACCGGGGACATCTGCGGCCACTATTCTCTTACCGCAGGCCAGGTATTCAAAGGTTTTGAGGGGCGAACCGCACAGCATGTCAGGGGAGAAGGGCACCACGCAGACCCTGGCGAAGTTTATATATCCGGGGACCTCGGTGTGGGGGACCCTCCCCACGAACACCACGTTTTCCTCTATGCCCAGACGCCTGGCGGCATCCCCGAGCCGCTGGGTCTCCGGGCCCCCGCCGACCAGAACCAGCACGGCCTCTCTGTCCTTCCGTACCACCAGGGAGAACGCTCTCAGGATGGACTCCGCCGAGTGCCATCTCCTGAAGGTGCCCACGAACACCACGGGTTTCCTGCCTTCAAGGCCCAGCTCGGCTTCGAGGGGGGCGACGGCCTCCCGGGGTAGAGGACGGAAGAGCCCGGTGTCCGTGCCGTTGTAGACCACGATGGTTCTCTCCCGGGGAATCCCGAGGGACAGCACCCAACCCCGGAGGGCCTCGCCCATGCACACCAGGCCGTCCACCCGCCTCAGGACGAACCTCTCCAGGAGGGATGTCATCTTCTCCCTCATGCCCCCTCCCTTCTCCCGGGACCAGGAGCCGTTGACCTCCAGCACCTTCTTTCCCCCGGGTCTCCTGAGAACGAGGAAGAGCATGGTGTACAGGCTTCTCGTGTAGAACACCGTTTCCCCCCCGTGGCTCCTGGCGTCCCTGATGGCGCGGGAGACCATCCTCCAGGATAAGAGGATGCGGCCGATTCTGCCGCCCGGAGACCTCACGGACACCCATCTCCCCGGCCAGTCCGGCGGCTTTATGTCCCCGGGCAGGTATATCGCGGGCGGAGGGGAGAGGTTCATGGAGGTGAGCGCTCTGAGGAATCCCCAGATGTGGACGTTGCCTCCTCCCTCGCTCTCCTTTCCGGCGTACACCAGCACGGAGAGGTGATATCCGTCCTCGGGCCTGCCGATGCTGTCGGCCTCCTGGCTCATGGCCTTCTTACACCTCCGGGGGTTCTCCGGGCCATATCCTTCCTTCCTCCAGCGTTCTCATTTTTCATCCTTCCGCTTCTGATTCCCTTGGGCGTTCCCTAGATGTCGCTCGTGTACTGGATCGCCAGCCTTCCGTTGTCGTATATCACGTATCCTTTGATGTTTCCCGGGTCCGTGAGGTAGAGGTTGGGTCTCTCCCAGTATTTCCATGCGAGATAGGAGTATATCTCCTCTGCCTCGGTCGGGGTGAGATACGCTTCCACCGGGTTTTTTAGGAAATCGTACCATCCTATGAAGTTGAAGATGCTGGGCGGCTTCTTTCTGATTAGATGGACCTGGCTTGAATTTATGACGCTGTCCTTTTCCCAGATGGCTATCAGACGCCCGGGGGAGGTTATGGGTGCGTCGTCCCTGTACTCGGCGAGGAAAAGGCCCGTGGAGTAGTCCGCCTCGGGCAGGTAGTTGGGCTCGCCGTTGAATTTGTTCTGGAGACGGAAATGTATGGTGTAGGCCGTGAACCCCAGGGATGCGCCCAGGAATACGAATATGAGTCCCAGAGCGAGCATCTTCCTCCTGCCGGGGGAGCCCCCCCTATCTCCAGGCAGCCGGGCCGCCTTCCCTCTCTCCCGCCTCCCCCTAAATATCCTGGCCAGCCTTGCCT
>JAGHBH010000180.1 GCA_021161085.1 Thermoplasmata archaeon
ATCTTATCATCACCATTCCTGAAGATAGGATATACATAGAATACAGGACCAGAGAAGGAGAGAGCTGGTCAGACTGGGAGTTCAAGGATTATCTCAACTGTACCAACGTTTCCGGGAGCCATACGTGGACGTGGAACAACCTCTCCCCGTCTGTTGAGCAGTTCCAGGTCCGTTTCCGGATAAAAACTCCCCTCTGGCCTCCCCCCATGATAGTGAGACCGATCGATTTCACCGACATATCCCTATCTTCGTAATGGGAGACGAAAATTATCACCCCCTGGTGCTCTACCTTCCACCCCACGAATATAAGAGGGGGCGGACCCGGGATCCCACCTTTTACCAGCGGATGCTTCCGTACCCATTTTCGTATGACGAAAATCCCCATTTCGTCTGACAAAATGTCATACATATTTGGGGTTTGACGACATAACCGCAGGCCCGCACCGAAAATTATAAATACTCTACATGCTATATACCCTAATGTCGGGCAAAACGTCCGACAAACGGGCTAACGCCTGGGATGGGATGCACGATGAGAACGCTGAAACGGTATCCGAGAAGGGACCGCCGAGCGATCGGCAAACTGGAGATAGACGAGGAAAGCCTGGAGTGGATGCGCACACACACCATAGAGGACCTGGCCAACGCCGCCATCATGAAAGCAGCCAACGGAGAAGACGCCACACCGGCATTCAAGCTTCTGGAGGACATAACGGAGATAGCCTGGAGAGCGGGAGCCATCAGCGAACCCACGGAACACCTGATACCCCTGGAATACTACAGCATACCGGAGCACGGGGAACAGACAGCAGAGGCCTGATCACAAAGGGGCGAAAGCCCCCTCACCCCTCGCGATGAAAACACCAAACCTCCTCTCCTACACCCCAAAAACGTGGGGGCTTTGACCCCCACACCCCCTTTTTTTTCTCACACGGGAAGCAAACTTTATCTACCCCCACGGTATGCCCGGCCCCGGAGGTTGCTAAATGGGGAAAGAAGGCGACTTCGGACAGACCAGGAAGAGATTTGCGAAAGACAACAGAGCGGCACTCGAAGGGCTGCCCCTGTACATGGTCATTCTGGTGGTCATCGCCACCGTGGCCATGGTGGTCCTGCTGACCTGGATGCAGGGCGCCCAGAAGATAGACCTGGACCGGATAACCGTGGACCCGGACACCGCCAAGGACGGCAAGGAGACCAAGATAACGGTCATCGCCTACGACACGTCCGGCAAACCCCTTGAGGGTGCCACGGTGACCCTGGACGGATGCGGTGTGGCCCTCATAAAGAAGACGTCCTCCACCGGAAAGGCCACCTTCACCATAACCCCCGACCTCGGTGGAGACCACTACGGCGTCATAAACGTGGAGGTCACCTACACCGGCACGCTGCAGAAGAAGGTCACGGACACCATAGCGGTGAGCGGCTAGGCGTCCCGGCAGGTGGTCGGCGTATGCCCCGGGCCGCCCGGGAAAGGCCCCGTCCGGGAGGAGACCCCCGGGGCCTGGAGGGAATCCCTCTCAAGCTCATGCTGGCAGCGGCGGTGATCGCCCTCTCCATCCCCCCGGCCATCCAGGGGCTGGACTCGCTCTCCAGGAGCATGGAACGCAGCGCCCTGGAAGAGGACATAAGAGGCCTCCTCCTGGCAGCCGGCCAGGTGGCTTTGGGCGGCGAGAACGGCAGCAGGCTGATCTCCATCACCGTACCCGACGGTGCCGACGGGCTCAGGATAGGCGGCCCGCCCTCCTCCGGGGTGGACAGCGTATCCGCCGAGGCCTACTGGAGAGACGGCGAGAGCGTGCTGTACCTCTCGGAGAGGCCGCAGGTGTTCCTCTCCACACCGGAAGGCAGAGGTCTATGGCTCCGGCCGGGCGAGAGGACGGTGAGGCTCACGGCGGTGGATCTGTTCGATTTCGACGGCGACGGGTGGACGGACAGGAGCGTCTCCGTGGAGGAGATGGATTGAAGCCACCGGGAACGGCCGAGGGGAGGGATTAGCCTGCTGGACTGGCCGGTCAACCGTCTCCTGTACGTGCTCGTCCTGGCCCTGGTTACCGCCTCGGCCCTCCAGTTCGTCCATGTGGAGAGAGCCTGGAACAGCCAGCGTAGTGCCGAGGACGAGGCGCTGTTCTACAAGACCTGGATAGAGGAGAGGTGCTCCCCCGGCGTCGAGGGGGTGTTTCCCTTCCCCGAGCCTCTGGAGGGAAGGGTCACCGTATCCCCCGGCATGGTCACGGCGGTGGTGGACGGGGAGAGGGCCAGGGTGCTCCTGGCGGTGGAGCTGGAGCTGTACGAGAACGGGAGCATCGTGGAGGAGATGGAGATACATGGAGGGGAGATGCTCGTGGTGGGGGAGGGAGGATACTCCGTGGCCTCATGAGACCGCCGCCCGCCGTAGCCAGTCCGGGATGTGATATCCCTCCGGATTCCACAATCGGAGGTTTTATATACTGCCTCGGCCCCATAACCGTATACCAGTGTCGAATCAGGGCTCCGGGGGTGGGGCCGCCGCAGGAGGATGGTCTCCGGCCGGTGTCCTTTCGCTGCGAGGGTGGAAGATGAAGCGGCTAGTGCTGTGCGTGGACAGGGACGACGACATAGGCCAGAAGGGAGGTATAAACACCCCCCTGGTCGGCAGGGATGAGGTCCTGGACGGCGCTCTTTCCCTGGCCAGGGCCGACCCGGAGGACTCCGATGTCAACACAATATTCCACGCAATAAACACCTACGACAGGCTGAAGGCCAGGGGCGAGGACGTGGAGGTTGCGCTGGTGGCGGGGGATGTCAGCCTTGGGGCCAGGGCGAACGAGGTGCTGGTGACCCAGCTGGATGCCGTCCTCTCCCTTGTGAAGCCCGACAGCGTGATACTGGTGAGCGACGGGGCGGACGACGAGAACTTCTATCCCATGGTAGCCTCCAGGGTGAGGATAGACGGCCTCCAGAGGGTGTATGTCAAGCAGGCTCCGGGGGTGGAGAGGACCATCCACGTCTTCCTGAACACCATGAAGGAGGAGAAGATACAGAGGAAGGTGCTGGTCCCCCTGGGACTGGCTGTCCTGGTCTATGGTGTGTGCGCCCTGAGCGGTTTCGCCTCCGCCGGGCTGGGGGCCATAGCCATAACCCTCGGTGCATACTTCCTCGTCAAGGGATATGACCTGGAGGAGCAGGTGCTGGCGTTCTACCGGGACGTCCAGGGGGGCGTGGCCACCGGGGGAATATCAATACCCTTCACCTTCATAGCCGCCCTTCTGGCCGTAGGAGGAGTGGTCCTGGGCTGGGGCTCCATCTGGGAGTCCGGGACGGTCCCGTCCCTCATGGCCGGGGTCACATCCTTCTTCCTCATGTCCATCTGGTGGTTCATGATGGCCGCCCTGGTCTACGGGGTGGGAAAGGTTCTGGACACCTATTTCAGGGAGCGGAAGGTCCTCTGGGGCTTCTTCACCTATGTGTTCTCCCTTCTCGCCCTCGGGTTCATCCTGACCGGCGTGCTCCACGGTCTCAACCTGTTCCTCTCCTATTCCTCCGGAGGCAGCCTGGACGTGGGGGTACTCAAGACCTCCTTCTCCAACCTCGGAATAGGCATAGGTGTGGCCATCCTGGGAGCCTACTTCCACCACTACCTGAGAGACAAGCTGGAGAAGGACAGGGAGGAATCTCCCCTCCCCTCGGAGATAACGCCCGCACCCGCCGGGGGCCCGGCACCCGCCTCCCAGGCCGAGGGGAAGAAATAGGGGGAGGGAGGGAACTTGGACATCTTGACCTGGCTCCCCATCTACCGTCGTATAGCGGAGGACATGGGTCACAGCGTGGAGGAGGACACCAG
>JAGHBH010000151.1 GCA_021161085.1 Thermoplasmata archaeon
CACCCCCAGTCTTTCCACCTTAACCACCTCCCTGACATCTCCCTCCGTGTCCCTGGCCCCATATATGGAGGCGGGGCCTGCAAGAGAATGGAATCCACCCTCCACCACCACACCTCTGGCGATTATGCTGTGAGAGATGTCGGAGAAGGAGCCTATGGTGACGTCTTCCATGATGAGGGAGCGTTCTATCCTGCTGAAGGCCTCTATCTTGACGTTGTCCCCTATGCAGGTGAAGGGGCCGATAACGGTGTTGGGCCCCACCTCGCATCCTTTCCCGAGGAGTACCGGCCCCTCCAGATATGCTCCAGGCTTGACCACGCTCCCCTCACCTATAGCCACAGGCCCCTGGATGGTGCTCTTTCCGCTGACAACCCCCTCTATCCTCTGCTGGAGCCCTCCCATGACCTCAACCGAGGCGTCTATGAGGTCCCAGGGATACACGGCATCGAACCACCTGCCGGGAGCCTTGACGGCCCTGACAGGCACGCCATCCCTGATCATCTCCACTATGACATCACCCAGAGCATACGACCCCCTCCTGGCGGTCCTCTCTATATAACCAAAAACCTCCGGGGTGAACCGGTAGGTTCCGGTGTTTATGACGCTGGCCACCTCCGGCTCGGCGAGAGGCTCTATCCCCCTGACATTTCCCCCGGCGGTCATCACCACCCCGTATTTGGAAGGCCTGTCGCTCTCCACCACCAGCACGGACATGCCCTCTCCCCGGGAGAGAAACAGGGAGAGCATCTCGTCCCTGAGGATGTTATCTCCCGGATAGACGATGAAATCTCCATCCACCCTTCCCTCGGCCTGCAGGACGGCATGGGATGTTCCCAGCTGTTTCTCCTCCACAACGTACTCTATCTCGGCACCCCACCTGCCCCCGTCCTCGAAATAGGACATGATCTGGTCCCTCTTGTAGCCCACCACCATCACTATCTCCCGGATGCCGTTACCCACAAGCGCCCTTATCCCGTATTCAAGGATGGGTCTGCCCGCCACCCGAAGCATCACCTTTGGCATGGAGTGGGTGAGGGGTCTCATCCGAAGCCCCTCCCCAGCGGCGAGAACAACAGCCTTCATCTTATCTACCGTTCCCGGAGCAGCCCGGTTTCCAACCCGGCCATTCTCCAGCCTGACTACCACCAGGCGGGTTTATAAAACCTTCGGAGCCACAGGGGATGCTCTACCCGCGGGCTAGATAATCCACCACCGCCAGGCTCTATTTCCGGAGTCTGACACTCCCTTCGCCTACTTTCAACGGCACGGTGTGTATCCCGCATTCTCCGCCCTGTTTGGGGGTTCCCATCCACCGTCCGTCCCTCTCCTCCTCGCCGCCCATGGCGGTGCAGGGTTCACATCCCAGGGAGCGGTATCCGCGGACATACCATGGGTGGACGGGGATGTTGTGGATGGCCATATAACGCCAGACGTCGGCCTCGGTCCACCGCAGGATGGGGTTTATCTTCATTATGTCGCCCCGTCTTTCCACCTCCTGATAGTCCTTTCTGGTCCTTCCCTCGGTGTTCCTGAGACCGGTGATCCAGGCGTCAAGATCCTTGACGGCCTCCCTGGTGGGCTCCACCTTCAGCAGGTTGCAGCACAGGTCCGGGTCGACATGATATATTTTCATGCCGGTATTCTTCTCTATCTCCGCCGCCTCACGCTCGAACCTCTCGGGCGAGAGCAGAACAACATCTATATTCTCCCTCCTGAGCATCTCCGGGGCCTCTCTCCCGACCATGTACACCCTCACATTCAGATTCAGCAGTCTGTTCATCTCCACCAGATACTCGAATGTCTCCCTGGGCTTGTACCGCGTCATCACGGAGAACACGGGAACATCCGGGTCCACCTGCCTTGCGAGATGCACCACAACCATGCTGTCCTTGCCGAAACTGCAGGCCACGGCTATCTTTCCGGAATAGGTGTCAAGTGCCTCACGTATTATCTCCCTCGAACGTTCGAACTTCGGATCTTCATACGCTATCTGGGTCATTTCCATCACTGGAGGAAGGAAAAAGGAGGGGTAAATAAGCCTTGCGGACCTCCGTATGCTTTTGACTGCTGTATACTTTTTATACCTTCCCCCTCTTCATCCGACGGTGACCGGATGCGATTCACGTTGAAAGGACGGATGACATTCAGCAGGGACATATCCGACCTGTCCGAATCACTGGAGACGCTGATATCCGAGGCCAACGAGACAGTTCTCCGCAAGGGTCTCCCACCCGGTGTCTCCCCGGAGGATGGATGTCGGGTCGTCTCGTGGAGCGTGGAGGGGACCGTTCTCTTCCTGGAGGTCGTGTCCGGCCCCCATGTGAGGGCCCACGAGGGCATGCTGCGGCTCAGGAAGTTCCTCGGCCAGAGGCTGGGCCGGGAGCACAGGGTGGGTCTGAGAAAGCTGGTTCTGGACGAGTATGTGGTGGAGTTCTCCCTCCCCGCCGAGCCCGGAGGACCTGTCTCCATACCCTTCGCCCATGCGGTGGAGATCGAGGGGAGGACATGCAGGCTGGTTCTCAGGGACGTGGAGGACGGTTTCATCCAACGGGGCAGCGTGGACAGGATGGTGAAGAGGCTCATCCACAAGGTGGAGGCCCAGGGATACGAGGGCAAGGGGGAATACTGGAGTCTCATAGAATACCACGGTCCCAAAAACATGGTGTGGGATAGGGACCCCACGGAAGAGATGGCTGCCCGGGGGTGGCTAAAACAGGGACCCACAAAGGGCAAATGGTTCTACAGGCCCCCGCTGGCCGCGGTGATGAGGACCATGGAGAGGATAGCGGTGGAAGAGGTGCTCCTGCCCCTGGGCTTCAGGGAAGTGATGGAACCCCATCACGTGCCCTTCGATGTGTGGATAAGGACCGGCCACATGGAGGGAGTGCCCAACGAGATATACTATATCTCCGAGCCCAGGACAAGGGACCCGGCCGCCTGGGAGGAGTTCATAGACCACGTGGCCATAACCAGGGAGGTCCCCCAGGATATCCTCGGGGGCCTCCTATCCCCCCCCAACGCAGGCTCCTGCTACGCCCAGTGTCCCATCATCTACTGGAGCTTCCAGGGGGAGACCGTCGCCGACACGGAGTTTCCCATACTGGTATTCGACAGGACGGCCAACTCCAACAGATACGAGAGCGGCGGCCGGCATGGGATAGAGAGGGTGGACGAGTTCCACAGAATAGAACCGGTCTACATCGGCACGCCGGAGCAGCTGAAAGAGCTGAGAGAGAGGCTCGTGGAGAGATACAGACATGTTTTTAACGATATTCTGGATCTGGAATGGAGGATGGCATGGGTGACGCCCTTCTATCTCCAGCAGGCGGGGCAGACCGGAGGGGATACGGAAGAGGGGGATGAACACCTGAAGGGAACCATGGATTTCGAGGCATACCTCCCCTACAGGGGGACAAGGGAAGAGAGCGAGTGGCTGGAGTTCCAGAACCTCAGCATAGTGGGGGATAAGTACACCCGTGCGTTCAACATAAAGAGCCAGAGCGGCCTGGAGCTCTGGAGCGGGTGTTCCGGCATAGGGTTGGAGCGGTGGACGGCGGCCTTCCTCGCACAGAAGGGCCTCGACCCCGGGAAATGGCCGGAGCCCTTCCTGAAAAGGCTGGGAGACCTACCCGAGACCATAAAGACCCTGTGAGACACAACAGCGGAGGAAATGACGGAGGAATGGAAATGGACCTTGGCATAAAGGGAAAGACCGCTGTGGTGGCGGCATCCAGCAGGGGTATAGGGAGAGCGGTGGCCGCCGCCCTGGCCGACGAGGGGGTGAACGTGGCATTGTTCGCACGCAACCCCGGGCCCTTGGAGGACGCCCGCAGGGAGATGGAATCCCGGGGGGTGAGATGCTATGCGGAAACCGTGGATCTCACCAGACCGGAGGAGATATACGGGTTCGTGGAGAACGTGCGCCGACACCTGGGGCCGGTTGACATACTGGTGACCAACGCGGGAGGACCCCCGCCCGGGGGCTTTGAGAGACTCACGGACGACGATTGGAAGAAGGCGGTGGAACTCAACCTGAACAGCGTGGTGCACCTCATCCGTGCGGTCCTGCCAGACATGAAAAAGAACAGATGGGGCAGGATAGTGAACCTCACCTCGGTCTCCGTGAAAGAGCCCATAGACAATCTTCTACTATCTAACACGATCCGGCCGGGGGTGGTGGGTCTCTCCAAGACCCTGTCCCGGGAACTGGGGGAATACGGGATAACGGTAAACTGCGTGGCCCCCGGATACACCGCCACGGAAAGGCTCGGGGAACTGGCGGAAGCTAGGGGGAAGAGAGAGGGGAAAA
>JAGHBH010000083.1 GCA_021161085.1 Thermoplasmata archaeon
CCTCTGGCAGGATGCTCAGCCCCATGTACACCACACCCCTTCCGGAGGCGGTGGAGGCCCACATGAGGTTCATGGAGAGCAACCTCGGAAACCCCGGACTGTATCCGGGCAGTGCCGAACTCGAGAGGGAGCTGGTGGAGTGGTTCAAACGGCTCTTCCACGCACCATCCGGGGCGGCGGGCAGGATAACCAGCGGCGGGACGGAATCCAACATCACCGCACTGTGGATGGCCAGAGAGGCCACGGGAAAGAAGGCGGTGGTGTTCTCCGAAAACGGCCATTTCTCCATAAGAAAGGCATGCAGTCTCCTATCCATGGAGCCCGTGGAGATACCCACGGGAGACGACACCCTACCCGACCTAGATGCCATGGAGAGAGCCCTGGACAGGATGGAGGTTGCGGCCGTCGTGGGCATAGCGGGGACCACGGAGTTCGGCCTGATGGAACCCATCGAGGAGATGGCCGGGATCGCCGAAGAGCGGGATATCCCCCTCCATGTGGATGCGGCATTCGGCGGGATGGTCTTTCCCTTCCTGACATACGAATCTGAAGGCCCGGAAAGCGGAGGAGGGGGGCGGATATTCGATTTCCGCCTGGAGGCAGTGGCCACCCTGAGCGTGGACCCCCACAAGATGGGGATGTCCACCACCCCCGCCGGCCTGCTCATAGCCAGAGATCCAGAGTGGTGGGATCTGACCGGCGTTCCGTCGCCCTATCTCACCCGCCCGGTCCACACGGGCCTCCTGGGCACCAGGGCCAGCGGGGCGGCTGCAGGGGCCTATGCGGCCGTGATGACCATGGGAGAAGAGGGCTACAGGGAACTGGTGGCCCGCTGCATGGAAAACACACGCTACCTCCGGAAGTTGGTGGAAGAAAACGGCATGACCCTGGCGGTGGAGCCGGAGTCCAACGTCGTGGTGATAAACGATCCTGAAGCCAAGAGTACGGCCGAACGTCTCAGGGAGCGAGGATGGATGGTCTCGGTCACCGGGAAGATACCCGGCATACGGATCGTGGTCATGCCCCACGTGACGCGGGAGGTCATAGAGGAATTCGTGAGGGACCTGGTGGAAGTTCTCCGACAGGAGGCAAGGATATGATCTCATAAAATTGATAAGAGAGGCGGAGATAAAATAACCACCCGGCAATAGACGGGGTAAAAGTATAAATAACACGGAAGGGTTAGGTATTCCACTACGGGGTGTCTATGACAGAGGAAGCACTCAAGGCGGCAGTAGATTATCTTGTAATCGTGTCCTTCATACTCTCCCTGTTCATAACAGCCTTCGTTTTCTACAGATACCGGAAGGTTCGCTCACTCCACCTGCTGATCTGGACCGTGGCGTGGGCCATAACCGCCCTGAGGACCATACTGTCCCTCTTCACCTTCGAGAGCGACGCCGCCGCCTACACCCTTGCCGTTCTGATAGTCCTCCACTCCATCCTGTGGTATGTCGGCATGGCCCATCTGCTGGAATACAGGCCCGTGTGGAGGATATGGTTTCCCGCAATATTCATGGTTTTCCACGTGGCCACCGCCGGCTACATCTATCTCCTCCTCGGATGCCAGCCCCTGGGCTCCTTCCTTACCTACGTCATCTTCGTCCCGGCAATACTCCTGGTCCTCTCCTTCTGTTTCTACGGGCCTGCTAGGAGCAGGAACAGGCTCGGGTTGAGCATAGTGTCTGGCGCCTTCCTCCTCTGGGGATTGGATTTCCTCATATTCGGATACTTCTTTTACGGACTGGAGAACCAGAACGCCGGACTGATAGGGTGGCTCATAGGAGTATTCTTCCGCATAATGATACTGGTTGGCTTCTACTACATGGTGGAAGAACTCAAACCGGCCGAAAAGGACGCACGGAGCGGCGGACGGTGAGAGAGGCATCGAAAAAGCCGTCGGGTCCGTGCCTCTCCGTCTAGTGTTCAGATGAAGAACATTATCACGGGAACGACTATACAGCCCATCATATGCACCCTCTGAACACCCACCAGAGGGGGAAGCAGACCCACCAAAGTGGAGACACAGGCCACAAGAATTCCAACAGGGCCGGAGAGCAGGGCCACCATAACCCACAGAAAAATTACTATTCCCAGAGTGGTCTCCCTATAGGGAATGGCATCATACCTCCCGGCCACCACCCTCCCTATCCTTATGGTGAGCACATATCCTATTATAGAGGTGAGGATGACGGCCACCAGGAGGAGGGAAAACAGGGGAGGGACATCCAACAGCACATCCCACCCCCGGACGGCATCCCCCGCTATGGTGGAGACAGCCTGCATGGCCCCGCTCCTCGCCTTCATTATGACGAAGAGGGCGACAACATTCATCAGCACGTTGGCAGTATTCACACCAGAGACCGCCACTATGAAACCGCGGTCCGCATCCTCCGGCTTCTGTTTTCCCACCAGTGTTTGGGCCACCACCGTGGCGCTGGCCGAGGATATGCCGGGAAGCCATCCGACCATGCTGCCCGCTATGGTCCCGGCGGTGACGTTCTTCATCTTGGCCCCGGTCTCCATGCTCAGCGGTCCGTTGTCCATCTTCTGTTCGGCCGTCTGGGGGGTCTCGTAGAGGCTCAGCAGCATGCCGGCTATGCCGAACAGTCCGGTGAAGAGGGGGAACAGCAGGGAGGCCCTGACCGACGGGAAGAGGAGGGTGTTGTGGGTCTCCAAACCCCCGTTCAGGACGGTCCACCCCAGGAGGCCGGAGAGCAGGAATATGCCCAGGGCCCATGTTTTCTGGCGGAGGTGATCGCCGGTGGTGGGCGTATTTCTCCCTTTTGCCTCCAGGCTCTTCCTCCTCCGCTGGGGTATCTTCTCCCATGTGGCCCTCTCTCCCAGTATCATGAAGGAGGAGACGGCTATGAGCACCCAGGGGATGAAGGGTGTGATGTGTTCGTAGGCGTTGATGGGCTCTCCCATTAGAATCCGGGCGGGGAGGATGAGGACAAGGGCGACAAGGGCCGCCCCCAGACTCCCCAGGGCACTGTATCTTATCGCTTCGTATCCCCTGCCGGAGAGCATCATACGATGGCCGGGCAGCACCGTGAGGGCCGTATCCGGGTCCGGTGCGCCGAGAAACACGCTGGGTATGATGTCCAGGAAGGTGTGGGCCACCGCCATGGCCGTGACCATCAGGGCCACCAGTATGGGAGCGGAATCCGCTTCCACGCCGAAAACACCGGATACGGAGGACACGGCGGCGAAGAGGGGGGCCTGCAGGGCCAGGACGAAAACCGCTACCGTGTTGACATGAACACCGGGAACCAGGCCGGTGAACGTTCCCATTCCCGTCCCCGCTATCGTGAACACCAGCGCCGCCGCAAGCAACCCCATGGTGGAATCCATCGGCGAGCCAACGAGGGGCGGGTATAAAAATGGTGCGGGAATAGAGGGGGGGGCTGATTCCCTCCCTTATCTTTCTATATCTCCTCCCTTCCGTCGAGAACGGCCTTGAACCTGTCCAGGGCCTCCGGAGGCCCCTCGGCGATGACCACATCCCCCGCCTCCAGACGGGTGTCCTCGTGGGGGCCGTATATCCACCACCGCTCCCGCCTTATGGCGATTATCCACATCCCGGTCTCGCTGGCCAGGTTCTTCTCTCCCAGGGTGGCGCCCACCAGCGAGGATGAGGGAGAGACCACGCCGGAGGTGATGACCGAATCGGAGTCCATTATGCTCATCTGCACCACGGGATGCAGCTCTATGTCCCTCAGGACCACGTCGGCTATCTCCAGGGCGGCGTCGGCTATGGTCTCCATGCTCTCGGCTATCTGGAGGACGACCAGGGCGGAATCCACGTTCTCCCCGTTGCTGACCCCCTCGAGGGTCTTCCTCTTGAGCCGGGAATAGAAGGAGTCCATCTTCTCCTCCAGGAGGAGGACCTCGCCGGCGATGTCCTTGTTGTCGTAGAGAAGGGCGGAATACGCCAGGCTCACCATGAGCTCGGAGGTGTCCTTCATGAGGAGCAGGAGCCGCACGGGGGAATCCTCTGCGGTGTTCACGCCTCATCCCCCCATGTACGCCGTCCCTCGGCACAGTCCCTGAGATACTCGTAGCCGTCGTCAACACCTATGACCACCAGCAGGTCGCCGGCCCTGAGAACGAAGTTCTCGGGGGGGTCATACACCCACCGCCGTTTTCTGCGAACCGCTATCACCCTTACCCCGGTCTCCGCCTCTATGTTGAGCTCGCCCAGGGTTCTGTTGGCCAGGGAGGAGCCCTCGGCTATGGTGATGCGTCTCGTCTTCTCGTCGGCGTTGTAGAATGCGGACGGTAGGAATCTCCGGAGGGAGACATCGGTCTCCAGCACCCTTATTATGTCCAGGGCGGCGTTGGACATCTTCTCGGCGGCGTTGGCCACGTGGATGATGGCCGAAAGCTCCTCCGCCTCCTGGGGGTTGCGGGCGGCGAGCATGGCGGAGAGGGTTATCTGGTACAGGAGAACATCCATTCTCTCCCCCAGACGTTCCACCTCCTGGGCCATCTCCCTGCTGTCG
This sequence comes from Thermoplasmata archaeon, assembly GCA_021161085.1. Taxonomy (GTDB): domain Archaea; phylum Thermoplasmatota; class Thermoplasmata; order JAGHBH01; family JAGHBH01; genus JAGHBH01. The sequence goes on from JAGHBH010000083.1 coordinate 4,506, forward strand.
AATATGGCCGCCGCATACGCCAGGTCCACCGCCAGCTCCGAGGTGTCCTTCATCTCGGTGAGGAGGTCCCTGACACTCCGGGGCTCATATTCTATCTCCTGGAACCTCAGCCGTCTCCGCCGATACGTCATGCAACCACCCCTCCAAACAGCCGGATGTAAAAAAACCTTCCGCCCCCCTGTTTTCTTACCACATCCTCTCCTCATGCTCTGTTCTCATACCATTATACCCCCTCATGCCTCCTATCGGATTCCGAAGGCACGTTCTATCTCCTCAGGCGGGGCGTCGGTCTTGAACCCCGTGGGAGAGAAATGGGTGCGTCCGGCGACGTATCCCCTCTCGCTCAGGAAGGAGATGACATCCTTCATCCTCGGGGGGCTGGTATGGAGGTGGGAGGCTATCCTGTCCAGATCGTGGAAGAACCAGGGGGTGTGCGGTTCCACGGCGGCCTCCCGGTGGAGGATGTCGAGCAGCCTGGAGGTCTTCGGGTCCCACAGGCTCCTTTCCCCGCCGGGGGTTGACGCGGCGGTGTGTATCTCCTCCATGGCGTCCAGGATGTCTTTGTCCATGAGCGGGCCGCCCCACAGGGGGCCGAAGACCTTTCCCTCCGTTCCCTCCCTTCTTTCTCCCTTTCCGGTAGCCGGTCCGGTAGCCGGCCAGGGGTTCTTTTCCACCCTTTGGAGGGGTGAGACATATACCCCCATGGCCATCTCTTCCATCATCTTCCGGGCGGCGTTCCTGCTTCTCTTCACCCGCACGTAGACCCGGATATAGTGGTCGGAGTAGTAGCACAGGAGGGGTTCAAGGGCGGTGTCCAGGCTCATGGCCGTTCGCATCATGTAGCCGAGGAACAGCCTCAGACCCGCCTCGTGGCCCAGATGGTTCTTCAGGGGAACGGCATGGTACCGCCTGATGCAGGTTTCCCTGTAAGTGCCGGCAAGGACCCCTGTGTCGGTGGTGGTCACTGCCAGGATGCCCCCGTTGGCCGTTCCCTCTATGCCTGCCTGGATATAGGGGGCGGCGGTCCCGTAGGGGTCCAGGTCCACCATGTGGAACCTGCGGCCGTAGAGGAGCCGCCTGCAGTCCCCTCCGGAGATGACATACTGGATTTCAGGTATCCCGTTCCTTTCCAGGTTTCTTCCCATCTCCTCGACGCAGGCGGGGTTCGTGTCGGCGAGATGTATCCTCAAAACGGGAGAGGTATCCAGAAGGAGGGGGAGTTCCCTGAGCCAGCGTATGCTCCTGATTCCCGTGGACGCCATTCCGTCCAGGAATTCGACACATTCGCCTCCGTCACCTCTCCTCCCTTTTCCCATACCCCCCATCTTCAGGACGGCGGCGGCCAGTAAGACGGATATGTCCCTGTTTGGCCTCATGGCCGGGTTGTAGAAAAGGGTGTTCCTTGACGCCGGCCCCCTTGCCCCTTTCCGATTCTGTTCTTCGGCATTGCCGGGTCTTCCGTTTCCTGCTAGGACGACGGCGAGTCCCTCCCTGACCTCCCTGAGCCCTCTCTCCCCGTCTCCGCCCTTCTGTCCGCTCATCCTATATGGTTTCCCCCTTTATGAGCTCGACCACCTTGTAGGGGAGCATGTTCTTGTTCACCAGGGTGACCTCCAGTATGCGGATGTCATCCCTCCGGCGGATGTCCTGAAGCAGGGGGTTCCTTGATTTCTTGTGGAGGGTGATTATAACGGGCTTGCCGCAGTCCAGGGCGTCCTCCACCGTCTGGACGAACAGACTGCTCTCCACCTCCATCCTCCCCACCTCGTCTATGACTATGATATCCGCCTCCTCCATGGCCTCGCGTATGGCGGCCACACCGACCTCTTCCAAGGCCTTCAGATCCACCCCGTATTTTCCCACCTTGTGTCTGGAATCTATGTTGATGTGAGCGAAGGTCCTGACCTCTCCGGTGATGATGTTCTCCACGGTGAAACCAACCCTTTCCCCCTCTTCCATTATCGCCTTGGTTATCATCCCCCCGGAGGTGTATTCCTCCTCCTCCAGCATACGCACTATTCTCATCACCGTGTCGGTCTTGCCCACCCCTGGGAGGCCGGTCAGCCCAATCTTCATCGGAGGCTCCATGCAACAACCTCATGAATCCGTGTTCTTTACACGGGTGTATATGCTCCGGCATACTTATATGTTTTCTGAACGGGGCACATGGGTCCCCTCATTTCTCTCTCACTTCCTCTTTCGCAGGAACATGAGGGGATATCCCAGCTCCTCAACGTATCTCATCCCCGCCTCCACTACCGACTCCCCGTAAGCCACCTCCATGCTCACCCTGAGCCTCTCGGGGGTCAATATGGTGTAGTCGTACTCCCCCTCCTTGGGATGCAGCCCGTCCCGGTCCACGGCCACATCGGCCTTTCGGACGAACGGCTGAACCATGAGCGACGCCCGCATGGCCTCCTCCACATCCCCCGCATTGGAGGTACTCAGCGGGACACCTATGAACTGGTGGAAAAGAGCACCGAGCTTTATACCCGCCTCGAAGGCCGCCCTCTCCCCCTCCGTGCAGGAGAAGAAGCCGGCTGCCGGATCCCCTGGGTGGTCTCTCTTCATCTTCACATCCATGCCGTCCACCACTCCACCCTATACCCACGGGTTTATATCATTTTACCACATGACTCCTACCCCCACCACTTCATTACCCGACCTTCTCTCTCCCCGCCACATCGGCCCTCCTCCTGCGGACCCGAAGATAGGCTGGCGACAGCAGGTATGCGACGGCTCCCAGAAGCAGAGGGGCAAGAAACGCCGGATCCGCTGCCGGGAGGAGACCGCAGGGGGGGAGTATACGGCAGGCCACGTGAAGACCTCCCAGGGCCACCACGGCCAGAGCCAGAATGGCCCCCGGACCCCTCAGCCGGGGATACCTCCACCCCGACAGGAGGGGTATGGAACAGGCCAAAAGCACCAGCGGCCTGAAGAACGGAATGGGATCCCATCCTCCCGCCTCCCAGAGGAAGGACAGCACCACCAGCAGCGACGGGATCGATACTGGCATGCCCCTGACAGAGTCCGGCATCCCTTTTTCCCTTCCGGCATCTCGCCTCTCCACCGCTCCCGCAGGGCCCATCCCCTGGACCGTCAGTCTCACCGACCCGGCGGCAGCATAAAGGCCTATGGAGAACACCACCAGAGCGTTACCGGGATCCTGCAGGCTGGATATCCCCCTCCGGTAGTCCAGGGTATAGAGGAGAAGCAGGGGGAAGGCCACGAACACGATCTCGTCCCCCAGGGAATCAAGGGCCGCTCCCATCCTTGAAGAGCCCCACCGCCTGGCGGCCGCACCGTCGGCACCGTCCAGAACCAGGCACACAAGGAACAGCAGGGAGGCGATGTACAGGTCCGTGATCCCGCCGTCGATGATATAGAGGAGGGCGATGGACCCCAGCGAGATGTTCGTGAGGGTTATCAGGTCGGCCGGTGAGAGCTGGAACACCAGGGGAGGCTCCCTC
>JAGHBH010000097.1 GCA_021161085.1 Thermoplasmata archaeon
GGAGAGCGGGAAGGAAAAGGGGGAGGGGTTGAGGTCGTGGGAGACGAATGATGAGGGCCGCCCTCTGCTGACATTTGGATGTCCAGAACCTGCCAGAGCCCGCCAGTAAGGGACAATGTTTTAATACACCTTGGCGACAAGAGCGTTGTCCCGGGGTGAGGTGAAGAGATGGACGGACGAGGACGCCTTTTATGGAAAGAAAACGAGATTCTTCAGGAGTGCGAACGAAAGGTTACGTTAAATGTTGATGAGTTGAAAAGATGCCCCTGATGGAATGCCTCGTCGCCGCAGTGGGCGGGGACAGCACCATAGCCAGTATGATACTGAAAAGGCAGACCGAGAGAACCGGAGTGACCTGGGAGACGGCCAGCAAGAAGGATATAATGAAGGTGATAGACAGTATAAGGGATATCGCCGGGACCTTTCGGGACAGCGAGATCATTCACAGCAACTACCTGAAGATGAAGGGACTGGTCAACAAATGCGAAGAATGCTGAAAAACCGACTATGCGAGGACGGCTATAAGGCGCAAACCACATAAACCTCTCCGGCTATGGGGTAGGAGGGTGAAGATATGACGAGCATAGAACACTGGGCCAAACAGGCCCAGGAACTCAAGGCCAAGGGATTGACTGACAGGGAGATAGGGGAGGAGTTGCATCTGTCTCCCGAGACCATCGCGTGGCTTCTCACCAGGAAGGACACCGGGGAGCGTCCTCCGGCTGACGTGAAGATCGGCTGGAGGTCCCTGGGGGTGGCCGGGCGCAGGATAGAGATGATATCCTCCATCATGGCCGACGTAATCGTGGAGGAGGAGGAGAGGAGGGACATGGAGATAGACCTGGTGGTGGGTCTGGCCATGAACGGCGTCCCCCTGGCGTCCTTCATCTCCTCCATACTCGACACCGACCTCCTCATATACAGGCCCAAGGCCGATCCCAAGGAGAGGGGAGAGGGGAGTTTCATGTCAAACTACGCCAGCGTGGAGGGAAAGAACGCCGTGTTCATAGACGACGTGATAAGCTCCGGGACCACCATGAAGGGTGCGATAAAGAAGCTCAGGGACGGAGGAGGACACCCCCAGCTGGCCCTGGTGATGGTGAACAAGACCCCCCACAACGACCTAGACGGCGTTCCCCTCCGGGCGCTCATAAGGACCCTATCCGTGGCCCACAGCCGATGATGAGAAGAGGAGAGGCCGTTGGAGACTGCTTTTCCGGATGATGGTGGGTCATGCACTGGGCTGATGTCGAGGCCGAGAGACTCTCCCGCCTGGGCGAGGAGCATGTTATTGCCACCGGTATCACCCCCTCGGGTCACATCCACATAGGGAACATGAGGGAGATACTGACCGGCGATCTTCTGGCCAGGGCAGCGAGGGACCGGGGGCTGGATGTGAAGCTCGTTTACATCGCCGACACCTTCGACCCCCTCCGGAAGGTCTATCCATTCCTGGACGAAAGAATCTATGAGGAGCATGTGGGCCGTCCCCTGAGCCGGATACCCTGTCCCTGCGGAAGCCACCAGAACTATGCCGCCCACTTTCTGGAGCCCTTTCTCACCGCCCTTGAGGATCTGGGCGTGGAGCATGAGACCATCCATGTGGACCGGATGTACCGTGAGGGAAAGTATGTTGACGTCGTGAAAACGGCCATGGACCACCGTGATACCGTGAGGGACATACTGTCCCGCATATCCGGGAGGGAGATGCCGGAGGGATGGTGGCCCTACACCCCCATCTGTCCGTCCTGCGGCAGGATGGGATGGGGAGAGATAACCTTATACCACTGGCCCACCATAGAATACCGGTGCGGCTGCGGCTTCCAGGGGGAGATAGACCTCCGAAACGACGGGGGAAAACTCCCCTGGCGGGTGGAATGGCCTGCCAGATGGTACATGCTGGGGGTGACCTGCGAGCCGTTCGGGAAGGATCACGCCGCCGCCGGAGGCAGCTATGACACGGGAGCGGAGATAATCCGCAGGGTATACGGGAGGGAGCCTCCCCACCCGGTTGTCTACGAGTGGATACAGTTGAAGGGAAAGGGGGCCATGTCCTCCTCCACGGGGGTCGTGGTCAGGGCCGTGGACATGCTGAAGATGACGCCGCCTGAGGTTCTCAGGTTCCTCATAGCCAGATATCAGCCCTCCCGGCACATAGAGTTCGACCCGGGGTTGGGGCTTCTGTCCCTGGTGGACGAATACGACGCCCATGAGAGATACTATTTCGGCCTGGAGGAACCCCAGGGGGTGAAGGAGGAGAAGATGGAGGACATGAAGAGAACCTACGTGCTATCCCAGCCCGGCTCTCCGGCGGATTCCCCTCCCCCCACCATATCATACCGCCATCTGGCAACCCTGGTCCAGATATACCCCGAGTGGGAGGGTTTGAAGAGGGCGATAATCAGGAGCCACCCCGACTGGACGGAGGAAGACGTGGAATCCCCCTCCCTCAGGAAGAGGATGGAAGCCGTCCGGTTCTGGCTGGACAACTACGCCCCCGAGATGGTGAAGTTCTCCCTCCTCCGGCAGCCCCCCGAAATCCATATCTCCGGCGAGGAGAAGCATGCTCTTGCCGTTCTCCGCCGGATACTCTCAGAGATTCCCTGGGAGGCCGAGGATGTTCACAACGCCGTATATGCCGCCCAGGATGAGACCGGCGTTCCGGCACGAAACATCTTCCGCCTGGCTTATAATATATTCATAGGAAAGGACAGGGGGCCGAGGCTGGGGTTCTTCCTCTCGTCGCTTGACCGTGAGATGGTGCTGGAGAGGATAGGATATTACACGGAGGGAGAGAAGAGGGGAGGGGGCGGAGACCCCGGGAAAGGCTCTGGAGGGTAAAAAACGGAGGGAAAGGGGATGCCCGGAAGCGAATATGACGAAAAGGCCCCCTCTCGGAAGAACGTCCGGGATGTCCTCCTGGAACTGTGGTGGCGGGACGGCCGCGATTTCTCCCTGGTGGAGATAATCCACATCCATAGGGGGGCGCCGGGCGATGTGAAAAGGATAACCGGCAGTGATGTGGAACACCTGGGCAAATCCTTCATCACCCTGAGAGACGGGGGGATGCTGCCCTACCACAGGGTGGTGGAGGTCCGGTACGGGGAGGATGTGATTTTCATAAGAACTCCCCTTTCATAGGTGCTATTCAACAAAATCGAATATCTCCGTCTTAACATAAGGATAATTATTTCTATATCTGCCCACAAACTCCCCCTTTTCCTTTCGCTCTTTAAATGTTTTTCTAACCCTATGTTTTTTCAACTCTTCTTCGGCAGTTGGTATCTCTTTTCTATACGTTTTCAACCTCTCTAAAGCATAGTTGACATATTCCTCAGAGATATCTATTCCTATATAATGATGGCCTAGGACCTTGGCGGCGACCAATGTGGTTCCGCTGCCACAGAAAGGGTCTATAACTGTTTTCTCCTTTGAGTCGTCCATCACCGAGTAGATCGCCCTCAGAGGGAGCGCTAGTGGGAATGGAGCCGGGTGGGGATTCTTTCTTTCCGGTGGAAAACGCCATATAGAACTCAAAAGCGCATGTTTTGACTGAAGTTCCTCCCCTATCAAATGGCCATTTACTGGCCTGTACAACCAATATATTCTCTCATCCACCTGCCAGAACCTCCAGCCACGAAGATTCGCTGCTATCATCCTATCCCATATTATCTCCTGTCGAATAGTCCATTTAGTGTTTCTTAGCCAATCCATGGGATGCAATAAGTGTCCTCTTTCCCATCTGAGCTTGTGGTTGTAAAAAAAAGAACCTCCTGGCTTAGTGATACGATATATCTCATCCAAAACCTCTATTTGGTATTTTTGATAGTCCGCCTCCGGAAGGTCGTCACTAGCTCCGTTATAAATCACCTTATCTACTAACCAACCCTTTTTGTTTTCCCTTTTATTATAGGGCGGGGAGGTCACCCCCACATCCACACTTTTATCTGGAATCTTCCTAAGCGTCTCCAGGGCATCGCCGCAGATAACTCTATCAATAAAATTTCTCATATCACTCATTCCGCTACCTCCCAGAGCGTCTCATAAAACCCCTTCACAATATATGGCCTGTATCTCTCGAGTTCTTTCCTACTCAAAACAAAAACGATTTTTTTGTTCGGACAATCAATATAATCTTTGTAATTAAAATTGGCGCTTCTTAAAAATTGTCCGGTTATATCCTTACCACCGGAAAAACGTCTCTCTAACTGGCTCTTGATCTTCTTCACAAAAGAATCGCAATTAAACGGGAATTCAATGATATAAATAAGCCGGCCGTCTACAAATCCGCTTACGAGCATGTTTAAATCCTCCTCGGAGTCCCTTTTCAGCCGCTCAAAGGTATAATCGGTAAAATTTCCACCCCCATTTAGTTTCCTTCTTATGGGAACCCCGGGACTAACTGATCTCACATTTTTGGGCTTTGCCTCACATTTTATGGTTTTCCCCGGTACAATGCTCTCTTGTTTAAAACCATTATACCCTATTTTCTGCTCTACATGGCTGTATCCTGCAAGAGTGACTGTCAAAAATTCTCTAATAGTAGAGGAATTTTTATCATTAATATACATGGTAATCAAATCAGTCAACACAGCTATTAACGTGTCTTTAGACTTCCCTATCAAATATTCATGAAGCTCCTGATGAGACCCCGTAGAATAAAGCTTTATAACCTCAGCCAATTCCGTATTCATCCTTATCACCTTGATTACCGTTCCCCTTTTCTCACATCTTTATCCCTTAATAATCCTTCCACTTCACCCTTTATTCTCCTTACCGGTCTTCTCCTTCTCGGTCAGCATCTTTTCCAGGGCGGCGGTCCTGGATGCTATGGCCAGCTCGCCCCGGGTCTTCTCTATGAGGGTGCGGGATATGTCCTGTTTCCTCCTGACAGCCACCAGGGCAGAGGGATAGTCGAACCGCATGAGGGTGTCGTGTATGGCCTCCATCTGCTCCAGCCGGAGCATGGCGGTGCCCAGGTCTCCCTGGCGGAGGCAGTCCAGGGCAGAGCGGCGCAGCTCCCCCACAACGTCCCCCAGGCCCAGAAGGTATGCGGTGGAGCTCACGTCTATCTCACTGGGTGTGGGAAGCTCCCTGTTTTCGACTATATGGCGCAGCACCACGGCCTCGGTGAACTCCTGCATGGCGTCCTCCACGAATCCTGCGGAATATAGATCGGGGTGGTCCAGCAGAAGGCCCCGGAGTCTGGACGCCTCGTCCCTGGCCTCGTCTAAGAGCACGGAGGGGTCCTCTCCCTTGTGCATGCTCCTGACGGCCGCTCCCGAGAGGCGGATGATGGCCCTGGCGGATTTGAGGGCTATCTCCCTGAGGGTGTCCTTCTCGTTGAGCTCGGCCTCTATCATGTCGGCGATCTCGTCAAGGTTCTCCATGTCCTTGGATATGGGCGGCGTGGTAGAAAAGGGTTGTGGACCCCTCAGGTGCAGAGGACTTTCGGGGCACGGAAAAGGTTAAATATACATCTCCTATACCTTTATTGTACATCTTTTGTCTGACAAAAGGTGTATGGGACGGGTGCAGAGATGCCTGAACAGGACACCGAGAAGATAACCATACGCCTGCCCAAGAGATTCCTGAGGGTGATAGACCAGCTGGTGGACGCCGACTACTACGGCTCCAGAACCGAGGCGATAAGAACAGCCGTCAGAGAACTGGTGAAGCAGGCCCCCGACCTGCTGGACTCCATGGACCCCGTGGAGAGGATCAGCAGGGAGCGGGAGAGAAAGGAACTGGATACCAAGAGATATCTCAGCCCGTGACCCCGCGACATCCGCAAATCACCCTAGAAATCACGCTTGAACACCGGACCAGGTCGCCGGAAGGGATGGGATGCCGACCTAAAGGGTGCAGGCCAAGGGAGGAAAAAAACGCCCGCGCTGGCC
>JAGHBH010000161.1 GCA_021161085.1 Thermoplasmata archaeon
CCGCTGCTCCGTCCCCTTCCGGTGTTGATGAACGCTCTCTCATGTAATCCAGAATCCTCCTCTCCAGGGGAGAGAGATCCGCACGTCTGTGTGCTGCCACGAACAGGGGGAGATCCTCCCGCAGACAATAGGCAACCCTCCCCGCGTCAACCCTGGCCTCCACTATATCCCCCCTCTCCCTCATCCTCATCCACTCCTCCATGCCTCCCGGGCCGCACCTGTTGTATATATCCAGGGGGAAGCCGCAGAGTCCATACCTCTCCAGATACTCCAGGGGGCCGTCCAGGGCGGCGGTGTGCTTGAGCCAGAAGGCACGGGACACCTCGCTGTGGGAAAAAACCTCCTCTCCGGCCTTCAGCGACGCCACGTCTCCCGAGAGCATATACTGTACGTCGTCGCCTATGACGAACCTGCCGCTGGCCACCTCTCCGGCCCGCTCAAGATTGCGGAGATGTTCAACGAGAACCCCCCTCTCTATCCCCGTCCAGTACTCTATCTCGTCAACGGTGAGAGGCCCCCGGGACCACAGCGTCCGCCGGATCACCCTGTCAAGGAACCCCCCGAACAGCGATTCGTCTTCAAGGGGAGGTCGGGGGGCATATATGAATCTCATTTCATCCCTATCCACCCCCCCTCCAGGGCCTTCCTTGGCCGCCAGGCCCACACGGCACACCCTGTTTCCCCTCTCCAGATGACCCAGAGCATCCCTGATCTCCCTGGCATCCCATCTTCCTCCCAGCGTCTCCTCCAATTCCTCAACGCTTTTCTCTCCCCTATCCAGCAGGGACATTATCTCCTCCTCCAGGGGGGAGAGGGCGAAGGACCGGGCAAGGAGCCTGGTGTAGAAAGGCGCTTCCTCCCTGGGAGTCCACACGAGACCACGGTGCCATAGGGAGACCACCCTCCTTTCACGTATGAGGTCCAGGGCTGCGGACCCTGCGGCTTCTGGGTCGGTGGCGTAGGCGAAGATGTTGTCTCCCTTGTGCTGGAGAAGGTTCAGAGGGCCTCTGGAGTGGAGGGCGTCCAGTATGTCTTCCGCCCTCCCTATCCTGGGTTGGCGGGCGGAGAAATACTCTTCAACCTCCTCCGGCGTGAACATGAATCCGCCGGCCTCTTCCTCCGAGAGTATCTTCTCCAACACCCTCCGGTGCAGTTCCTTCAAGAGGGTGCTCCTGTCCTCCATGAGAACGATATCGCTTATCCCCGCCAGCACGATGCCGTGGGCGAAGGGGCTGGGCACCTCGGAATAGGGGAGATACGAGACGGAGACACGGCCGCTGGCCACCCATTCCAGAACCTCTCTGGCGTGTGGGAGGTCCATCACGGAGTTGAGCACCTCGTTGTACGTCTCCTTCACCACCGGATGCTCTTCCACATCCATCAGCGTCCTCAGCGCCCTCTCGGCCTTCCCCTGCTGTCGGTTCAGCGATATCTCCCTGCCCCGGTAGTTGCGGAGAACCATGAACGACCGGGTCGCACAGTGGCGGAACCTCTGCTTGAACAGTTCCGTCCCCTTGACCGCCTCCCTCAGAACACGCTCCAGGGTACCCGGTGAGAGGAGGCCAACCACCTCCCGGAGGTCCACCTTCTTCTGGAGGGAGAGCATGAACGCGTCGTCGTTCACGGTCACGCTCACACCGCATTTGTACCGGTTGGAGACCACGAAGGCATAGGCCCTGGCCAGGGCGTCATGCACCCTCCTGCCGTAGCATGTGTGAAAGACGATACCGTACTTCCCCTGCCTGTCCACATACCCCTCAATCAGCCACCGCTTGTCCGTGGGCACCTCGTGATGGAACTCCATCTGCTCCTTGAAGTAGTTGATGATGCTCCTCGCCGAACCCTCGTCCAGAAAATATCTCTCGGTGAGCTCCTGCCACACCTCCTCCTCCCTGCCCCGGGCCAGCATGCCCGCGATCCTCCTGCGGAACCGTCCTATGGCGATGCTGAGGTCGAAACTCCTGGGGAGCATCTCTCCGGTCCAGGAGGGGAGGGTGGGCTTTCTTCCGGGTGCGCTTCTCACGAACACCTTCATACCCCGGGTCTTGACATGCTCGTAGCTGGCCGCCCCCAGCACGAATATGTCCCCTGGCGTCAACCTCTCCACGAAGCTCTCGCTCAGACTGCCGAGAGGACGGCCTCTCTCGTCATAGACCCTGTAGTTGCTCTCCTCCGGGATGGTGCCCATGTTGAGATAGTATATCGTCCTTGAGCCCCGTTTTATTCCGAAGGTCTCTTCCCCTCTGTCGTACCAGAGTTTGCTGTAGGAGTGGTCGGCCTCCCTGTCGCCAAGATAGGTCAGGACATCCAGAAAGTCCTCCTCCGGCAGGTGGTGGAAGGTATAACTCCTTCTCACGAGATCATAGACCTCCTTCACGTTCCACCGCCGTTCAAGGCTCATGCCCACAAGCGTCTGGGCCAGTATGTCCAGGGTGTTCCTGGGAATGGAGACACGATCCACCTCCCCCCTGGCCGCACTCCCCGCCAGAACGGCACATTCCACCAGGTCGTCGTTCTCGAACACCAGCAGCCTTCCCCTGGGCACACCCCCCACCCTGTGACCGGAGCGGCCGATCCGCTGCAGGCCCTTGGCGATGCTCTTGGGGCTGCCTATCTGACACACCAGATCCACGTAGCCTATGTCTATGCCCAGCTCCAGGCTGGTGGAGGATACGACCGTCCTCAGCCGGCCTTCCTTCAACGCCCCTTCGACGTCCAGCCGGGTCTCCTTGGAGAGGGAGCCGTGGTGGGCCGCCACACCCTCCAGACCCCTTTCCTGCAGCTTGTATGCAACGGCCTCCGCCCCTTTCCTGGTGTTGGTGAACACCAGAGTCGTTCTGTGCCGTTCTATCAACCCTTTCAGGATGTCATACATCCTCTCGTTCACCACCTCAAAGGGCAGGGCGTTCATGTCCTCCACGGGACACAGGACGCGGATGTCGAACCGCTTCTTCCTGGTGGCGTCCGCTATCCAGATGTCCCTGGGCTCCTCTTCCCCTGGCCCTTCATATCCGGCAAGGAACGCCGCTATCTCCTCTATGGGGGCCTGGGTCGCGCTCAGCCCTATCCTGCACAGCCTCCTCCCACCCCCTTTTCTCACCCTGTCCTCCAGCCTTTCCATGTTCAGTGTTAACATGGCTCCCCGCTTCGAGGACGATATCTCGTGTATCTCGTCCACTATGACGTACTCCGTGGTGGAGAGATTACGCCCGAACTTCGGAGCGGCCAACACCAGGGCGAGGCTCTCCGGGGTGGTGATGAGGATATGCGGCGGCCGTCTGCTCATCCTAGCCCTCTCGCTGGTCGATGTGTCCCCCGTTCTGACGGCCACGTTTATCTCCGGCGGCTCCATCCCCATTTCGGCGGCCAGCCTCCTCATCTCCTCCAGCGGGCTGAGAAGGTTCCTCTCTATATCATTGGCCAGGGCCTTGAGTGGAGAGATGTACACGCAGTAGATCCTGTTCTCCAGCCTTCCCCTGGTCTGTTTCCGGTAGAGCTCGTTGAGTATGGCCAGAAAGGCCGTCAGGGTCTTTCCGCTCCCGGTGGGCGAGGAGACGAGGACGCTCTTCTTCCTGTGTATCAGGGGCACGGCGTACGCCTGGGGCTCCGTGACATCACTGAACCTGGAGGAGAACCACTTCCGTATCAGCGGCTCCATCACCGCCAGGACCTCTTCCTTGGAATGCAGCTTCCTCGCCCGATGTATCATATTATCATATCCCACTCTCCACTCTCTGCCGCCGTGTTCTATCCGACATCCCGCTCCTGCGGGAGGGGTCGTTGAACAGCCTCCATCTCACTGGGGGGTTTAATGGTTTTGGCGGAAAACGGGGGGGAATGCCTGTGCAAAAGTGTGCGAAATTATATAATCCTCTATATCGTATGTATATGAGACAATACAACATACAGGAGGTTCTCCGATGAGGTATGAAAACCACGGTACTGCGGACGGCGTTCCGAATCACCATGCCCTATCCCTCCTCCTGGGCCTGTGGCTCGTCCTGGGCGGGGTGCTGGTATTCTCCCCCGGGATGGCACATGCCGCTCCCCTCTATGTCCAGGGGGACGTGACCACGGACACCACGTGGACCAACGAGACCGTCTATGTCAACGAGACCATCAGCATCGCCCAGGGGGCCTCCCTCACCATCTCCCCTGGTGTCAGGGTCCTGGTGAACGACTCCCGTGCCATCTTCGTCAACGGAAGCCTCGTGGTGGGAAACGGCGTGGTGTTCTGCAACATGAATCCCGGTTCCTCCTGGGCGGGGGTCAGGTTCAACCAGAACACCACGGGTGACCTGGATGGCGTTCGGTTCGAGAACGCATCCACGGCCCTGGCGGTCAAATCCCCGTACGTGAGCCTTTCCAACGTAACGGCCTACAACTGCTCCCTGGCCCTCCGCATACTCTCTCCCCTCCAGCGAATGGAGAACGTCACCCTGGAGAACTGCACCACCGGCGCCGAGATATCCGGTGTGTCAGCCGGAGCCGGGGGAGGATGGGGGATGTTCTGGGAGGATGGACGCGTTCTCAACTCCACATGGGGTGTCAACGTGACGAACTCCGAGGTCCTCCTACGCCGGCTGGTGATGTCGGGCAACGACAGGGCCGCCCTGAGGGTGGAGGGCTCCACGGTCAAGGTGGAGAACACCACCGTAACCGGGGAGGGGAACGCCACGGTGGCCGTGGCCTCCACGGTGGAATTGTGGGACTCGTCGCTCGTCAGCTCGGGCATAGAGGTTAATCTCAAACTCTCCTCCGATTCCACCGTCCGGCTTTACAACACCACGGACAACATGTCGGCGCCGGGAATAACCGACGTTCTCTCCAGGCTGTACAGATACTGGCCTCTGATGGTCAGGGTTTATGACGCCCTCACGGGCTTCCCTGTGGAGAACGCCTCCGTTGACGTGGCCAACGCCACTTCCCAATCATACCACAACACCACAGACCCGGACGGAGAGGCCTGGTTCATGGTTCTGGACGAGGTCAGGGGACTGGCCGGAGTGGTATCCGACGCCAACCCCTACAACATCACAGCCTCCGCCCCCTGGTACCACTCCAACACCTCCACGGGCCTCGTGGTGGACTCCCCCACCAACATCGTTTTGAATCTCACCCCCTGGGACGTGGACCTATATCCCTCCAACTGGGCCCTCTCCCTCTCCGGACCGGGCGACGTCCACAGGCTCGGGGACATGCTGTGGCTGGACGTGGAAATAGCCAACAGGGGAGCGGATCCGGTCCACGATGTGCCGGTATATTACCTCGACACCGAGGGCTCCACGGGAGATAACGACACGACGAACTGGACGGTTGTAGAGGCCGACCTGCTGCCGGTGGTGGAGGGAAACTCCTCCGTACAATCCACGGCCATCCTCTCCTCCCTCCCGCCGGGATGGCACAACATCACCGTGTGGATAGACCCCAACGCCACCACCGTGGACGGGAACACCACCAACAACACCCTCTGGCTCCAGAGGTTCAGGATGAACGCTCCCCCCGGGGTGAACATAACCTCCCCCGCCAACGGCTCCACGGTGGAGGGGACTGCGGTTTTCACCGGCACGGCCTGGGACAACAGCACGGACATGGACGACAACGTCACATGGGTGAGGTACAGGCTGACCGGGAAGGATGGAGGCACGGAAGGGATACCCGGCAGCCTGGCGAACTGGACCTACGCCTCCGTGGACCGGGCGAATGCCACCAACTCCACGATAGACGGAGGGGGTGTGCGTCTCGTCAACTGGACGTTCTCCCTTGACACCACGACGCTGGACGACGGGGCCTATCTGGTTGTGGTGGAGGCGGGAGACGGCAACCATACGGCAGCCGCAAACCTTTCCCTGCTGGTGGACAACAACCGTCCCCCCCAGCTCTCCAATCTCACCGCCGGGATGAAGGGCACGGGGGGTGTAGAGAGCGAGGCCTGGGTCAGGGTGGACTACACAGACCCGGAGGGGATGTTCCCGGTGAACATAACGGTGAACATAACCGACGGCCCGGGGGGCTATACCGCCGTGTTCCCCATGTCAACCTGGCCCCCCCAGGCGAACGGAACGTACTCAGCCTCATTCTCCCTGCCGGAGAAGGGGGACTACACCCTCCATTCCTCCGCATACGACGGCGAGACATGGGTGTCCACCTCCAGCATGGTGCTCACGGTGAACAACACCCCTCCGGAGATAATCATCGGGGGAGTGAGCCCCGGCAAGCTGCCTAGCGCCGGCGGTTTGGCGAACTTCACCGTGATGTATACGGATGCGGACGGCGACACACCGGCGTACGGTAATCTGACCCTGGACGGAAACACCTATCCGCTCAGCATCAACTCCTCCGGAACCCCGGAGACGGGAATCATACTCTTTGCCGAGGTGAACGTCACCGGCCAGGGGGAGCATCACTACAACTTCACGGTGTCCGACGGGAACGACACGGCCACCAGCGCAACATACACTCTCGTCGTCAACACCCCTCCCGTGCTCCAGAACCTGACCATAGAGCCGCCCACAAAGTATTCCGGGACGGAGATAACCTTCTCCGTGGTCTATCTGGACATCAACGGCGACCCCCCTCTGGAGATCAACATCTCCATACGGGACACCGGCGGTTATCAGGTGTTCTACTCGGAGATGGACCAGGCCGACCTGAACGCTCCGGAGAACGGCACCACATACGTCAAGAGCTTCTCTCTCTACAGAGGTCTCTATTCCTACGAGATAATGGCCCATGATGGGTGGGATTGGGCACAGACCCTGAACGGGAGTTTCAGCGTGGAGAACGACCCTCCGACAGCCTCGATAACCGGCGTGGCCCCCCTTGGAGAAGGCCTGTATCTCATCACCTGGGACGACAGCGACGCGGACGACAACGCCACCCTCTATGTGTATTACACCAGGGACGCCAACATGTCGTCGGAGAACCTCACCCTGATAACCATGGCGGACGAGGACGACCCGGCGGACGAGGCGACCTGGAACACCACGGGAATAGAGGGGGGCTTCTACTATCTGGTGATAGAGATAAGGGATCCCTTCACCTATTCCAGGGAGATGTATCCCTCCCAGGTCTACGTGAACCGCCCGCCGGAGATATCCTATATCTCTCCGAACGGCACCCTGGAGGCCAGGAACACCGCCCGGATAACCTGGATGGCATCCGACCCGGACGGCGACCAGCTGACCGTTGACATATACTACGACGAGGACACCACCCCCGGGGGATGGAGCGCCGTCGCCTCCGGGATATCCAACACGGGCTTCATAGAATGGAACACCTCGGCGGTGCCCCAGGGATGGTACTATATGGCTTTGAAAGCCTACGACGGCCACAACGGGACCAGGCTGGTCTACAGCACGGGCCGTGTCCATGTGTCCAGGCCGGACGTGATGTTCTCCACATCCATAGACCCCCAGAGCCCCGAGCCGGGAGAGAATTTCACCCTGAGGACCACTGTCACCTACTCCAACCAGACCACCTACCGGGGGCCGCTGACCGTGGAGTTCCAGGGAACCCTTGTGGAGGGCAACACCACGTATTCCGGCGAATACGAGACCTCGTTCACCGCCCCCGGCTCCGAGGGCGTCTACAACCTCACCATACGGGTGGAGATCCAGGGAGACGTGTACACCGAGGTGGTGCAGGTGGCCGTCGCCCTTCCGCCCATGGCGAACCTCCTGTTCGCCGCCGCTCCGGTGGTGGACCCGGAAGAGCCGGTCCCTGGAGACGAGGTCACCATCACCGCCAGGGTGATGAACGACGGCGAGGTCACCGGAAGCCCCATCATCGCCCTGTACGTCGGCAACACCACCGGGTCTCCCGTGGCACAGGCCAGCAAGGCGATATCCCCGGGGATGGAGGAGATAGTGTCCCTGGCATGGACCCCCCTGTCCCCAGGCCAGTACACCCTGATACTGTCCATAGACCCCATGAACCTCGTAGAGGAGGAGAATGAGGACGACAACAACGCCACCATATCCCTGGAGGTCATATCCCTCCCTGACCTGGAGGTGAGGGACCAGGACGTGGTGCCATCCAACACCAACCCCAAGGAGGGTGAGAGCGTCAGCATAGCGGTGCGGGTGCACAACACGGGGGACGAGGAGGCGTCGTCGGTGGTATCCCTCCACCTCGACACGCCCACGGGCAAACTCCTAGACGAGAAGACCGTGACCGTCTCCCCGGGAGGATACCTGGACGTGGTGCTCACATGGGAGAACGTCACCCAGGGCTCGCACACCCTCTACGTGGTGGTCGACGGCAGCGGACAGGTCAGGGAATCGGATGAGGGAAACAACCAGGCGTCGGTGGACCTAACCGTGGAGGCATACATACCCGGGCCCGCCGGAACCGGCAGCGGTTCCACGACGTTCCTGATATTCAGCGTCCTGGTGCTTCTGGCGGCGGCCGTGACCCTGGTGGTGATAAAACAGCGTCGGGGACTGTGACCGTAAGCCTGGGGGGGAGATGGGTGGGAGCGGGAGGATGGACCGCAGGGGAAAAACCTCAGTCCTCCGCCATGAACATGGAGTATATGAACAGGAACACGCTGAAGGCCGTGAGAAGGCTGACTATGAGCACCCGGAGTTCCACATCGCCGCCCTCGGTGGTGAAGACCACGAGGTTGACGAAAGCGAGGCCCATCAGGAACATGCCCGAGAGCAGGCGGGCGCTCCTCCTGACCTTGGTCTTGAACCCGTCGGGGTCGTCCCTGGAGAGGGCCATGTTGAACATGAAGCTCATGTCGTCCAGGAGGTAGAACAGGGCTATGAGGGATGCCATCACTATGGCCAGGATGCTCGGGACGTATGCGGCGCTGTACTCCTCGGGTGGCATGAAGAAGTAGAAGAACATGGCTATTCCCACGAAGCCAACTCCGGAGAGCATGGCCAACAGGCTCTTGTCCACTTCCGATATGTCCATATCCATAGGGTTATTCCCCCTTGAAGGGTTCAATCCGGTGTCCCCTATAAATAAGTCTCGGGGACCTTCTCACTATGCTCTTCAGGGTGACGGCCTCCAGACCCAGTTTCTCGGCCACATCCCCCACATAGACCCCCTTGTCGCCGGCCATCTCCGCAACCTTGCCCTCTATCTCGTCGTATTTATCCTGGGGCATGAGGGCGATGTTCATCACCTCGCTTATCTCCGCAAGGCTGGTCTGGATATTGATGTGCACGGCCGTGTAGAAGGTGTGATACGCCTTTTTCGGTGTGGCCTCTCCCTCAACCACCTGCCATTTGGTGTCCACCAGTTTTGTCTTCTCGAAATAGTAGAGAGCCTCCACCCCCTCGTCCCCGTATCTCTCCCTTATCTCGTCGGCGGTGACCCATGCCTCTCCGCAGTCCTTGAACACCTTCTTCTTGACATCCGTGTCCACCGCCCTGAAAATGGTTATGAGGTCAGGGGGGTCGTTTATCACCTTTATTCGGGTCATCTCCACCACCGGATAGCATTTAGGTAATATAATGGTTGCGACATTGGGACGCCTCCTTCCACACTATATAACGACGGGAGCCCCCACCACCAGAGCCGCCAGCCATATGGCCACCTCGGGGGCGAGGAACATGAGCATGTCGTCGTCCACCCACTCGAGCTGCGGCCATTCCGCCAGGAT
Organism: Thermoplasmata archaeon; assembly: GCA_021161085.1. Taxonomy (GTDB): domain Archaea; phylum Thermoplasmatota; class Thermoplasmata; order JAGHBH01; family JAGHBH01; genus JAGHBH01. The sequence goes on from JAGHBH010000161.1 coordinate 9,620, forward strand.
GGCGGCTCCGGCCCCCAGCGGGATGTGGACAAGGGCCGCCGTGGCCGCCGGATATCCGAGCAGGAAGGGGCAAACGAGGAGGTAGAACAGGCCGAACACCATGAGGGCGGGAACAAGGGAGAGCAGGGGGTCCAATCCTCTCCTCCGCACCATCCCGCAGAAGGGGTCCACCCATGCGACGGTGATGACCGAGGGGGCCGCTATCCACCATGGGAAGAGGGAGAAGGAGATGACCATGGCCACCGCCCCGTAATAGTAGGAGGCGGGCCTCCTGGCCTCGTAGTGCCTCAGCCCATAGACCACCTTCCCGGATGCCAGGCGTCCGAACTCCACCACGGTCATGATCCCGAGGAGCACGAGGAGGAGGTAGACACGGGAGAGCCAGACCACCGGAACGGGGTCGGGCAGGATGTAGTAGACGAGGAACACCGGCGATATGGAGTGGACGATGCGTCTGATGATCCGCCCCCGGTGGGAGTAATATCCCCCTCCGCTCTCCCCCCCGGGGCTCCTTTCCTCCGTCTCATTCGTAGAGTGTGAAAAGAACATCGTCTCCACCCACGTTGAACAATCCGAGCCTGGCCCCCGCATCCAGCCACCCGTGTGCGTAGTTCACACATGCGAAGGCGTTCACGAGGTCCCCCTTCTCCCTGAAATGCCTCGCATCCTGGAAGTATGCCCTGGCCATCGAGAGGAAGTCCTCGGCCACCCTGCGCAGCGCGCTCTTCGGAGGGGATGCTATCTCTATCTTATCCAGGGCCCTGGCAGTGATATCCAGATATCTCTCCACCCTGTCTTCCGTCAGAACGGGGGCGGCAGGGGCCAAGGCCTACACCACCTCCACCGCATCGCCCCCATGCATGGTCTCCCTGGGCCTCACCTCGACGAAGAGAGGCATACCAAGACCGCCGCCGGTGACTATCGCCACCCCTATGGGCAGCCTCTGTATCTCGTCCGCCATTCCCGATGTGAGCCCCTCCACGGATGAGGTTATGGCCTTGAGGTCGTTGGGGTTGGTGACCTTGAGGATTATCTGGGTGTTGCACTGGCTGAGAACGTTCTTGTCCACCTTGGCCGCCCTCTGGGTTATGATGGTCAATCCGAGGCCGAACTTCCTTCCCTCGCTGGCTATGGTGCGGAATATCTTGCTGGAGGCGGCCTGGCCCTGCTGGGGACAGTAGTTGTGTGCCTCCTCCACCACCAGCATGAGCGGGGGCACCTTTCCCATCTTCCGGAGCTCGAACAATGCGGTGGCCACCCTCTCCACCACCAGCTCCTGGATGTCCGGCGGCACCCCCTTGAGGCTTATCACCGTGGTCTTTCCCTCCTCTATCAGCTCGCCAACCCTGGTGCCCTGGGCGGTGAATATGTTGGTCTCCTGGAGATACTCCAGCTCTCCGATGAGGCTTCCCAGGGCCGAATCCTCGTCGCTCTCCAGGACCTTTATCACATCACGCAGGGTGTAGGTCTCCTTGTCGCTGGACTGGAGCAGGTCCAGGGCCTTTCGGAGGGGGGTCAGATACGTCTTGGCGTTCTTTATGCTGGTCATGGCCAGCAGTTCCCTGGCCGTTATGTTCCTGAGGGTGAACTGCAGGGGCCTCGCCCCCCGGTTCACCTTCGTGTCCGGCGAGAACAGGAGGAGCTTGTCCCCGTAGTCCCTGGGCTCCACACCGAACCGCTCCTCCGAGGGGTGGACCTTTCCCTTCTTGGCCAGGGAGGAGTACTCGCCGTGGGGGTCGAATATGAGGGTGGTGACCCCGTGCTTTATGAACTCCTCTATCAGGTCGCCGGTGACATAGCTCTTGCCCCCACCGGTCTTGGCCAGGACGCTCACATGCTTCTGGACGAGCGTGTTGATGTCCAGATACACCCGGATGTCGTGACCGTGCAGCAGCCCTATATACGCCCCCTTCTCCGTGTCCTCCTTCAACCCTATGACCCTCTTTATCAACTCCTCGGACGCCCGATAGACGCTCTCCCCCGCCCTGAAAGGCGTTCTGGGCGTCTGCAGCAGCCCCCTCTCGTCCCTGTACCCTATGACGGACACGGAGGCTATGATGACCTCATCGAAATCCACACTCTGGCCCTTGGATATCAGCCTGGCCTTGTCCACGGAGAGGTTGGTCTTACGGGTTATCTTGTCCACCTGGCCCAGCACCCAGCCGCAGGTGTCGTGCTTCATCTGCACGTACTCCATGGTCTCCAGGGGGGCCACGGCGCTGCAGTCGAAGGAGGATGTGCCCACGTTGCCGTATATGATCCCGACCTCGTCTATGTCCACGCCTGGAACGAACTTCATCTCCTGTTTCTCCGATGCTGCTCTGATTTTCATCGTGCACCCATCCCTTGGAGGGGTATATGGCGGGGGCGGATAAAAACGTTGTCCCCATCGAATCCCGCCTCCCGACAACGGAGAGGGCAGCAGCCCCGGATATCTCGGCACAAAACAGCACATCGCCAAAAATTTATTAATACCCTCTCTATCGGAGCCGCGGGGTTGTAACGATGAAAGGAAAAGAATGGTTTGAGCGAGCGGGAGATTATCTCGGTGTGGTCAAACAGGGCAAAATCACATCCGCATTCGTGGTGCCAACGAGCGTGGTGCTGGTTATTCTTCTCGTCCTCCCGGGCATATTGAACGTGACATCGGACACGATGGTTATTTACATGGACAAGGATGACATATCGGTCACACAAGGCTGGAATGAGACAAGGATGGTCAGCGTCCATTTTTTGCACGTTGAAAAAACCCGATGGGTCGTTGTCGGATTTACCGGGGTCGTTCCATCTTCTACTAACCTTTTCGGTTCGGTTATGGGCTTTTCCTGGCCCCTGGACAGGGAGAGCTGTGTCTTCGTCTTCCCGGTTTCTTCCAATATTACAGTCACTTTCGCGACCAACCCGGGAATGGTGATGACCCTGTCGGAATTGCCCCCCGACCGGATAATAAACGTCACAGGGAACACCACGGTAAGAGGGATATTTTACAAGATAAAATATGGGACTGTTTTCGGAGACATCACAGGCGTTGTTCTCAACCTCACGGATACGGGATGGCACTATGTGGAGTTCTCCGCGGATAACGCCACGTCTTTCCTTGGTATGACCCGGGATGGGACAATAGTCCGTTATAATTCTTCATCCGAGGGGGTTGAATTGTTCCCGCCGCAAGCTTCGAGAATATTTTTCCGAAACGAAAAACCCACTTCAGTAGAATCCTATTCTGTCTATATAAGCAGAATGGACATGAGTCAGCCTGTTAGAATGACCTATCCCATCGCCATAGCCAGAGCGGGGGATCCCGTATATGCCGGTGAAACCATGTCTTTTTCTTCGCTCTCCCTTGGAGAGAACCTGACCGAGGAATGGGATTTCGGGGACGGTACAAATGAGACCGGGCACACAGTTTCACATGTTTATGAAAACGATGGGATATACAACGTCACTCTTAGAGTCACGGATAAGAACGGAAATGTGAGCGTTGATTCCATTCCGGTTAAGGTGCTTAACATCCCGCCGGTGGCACGTATAATCGCACCTGGGGCTGTTGTGGAAGATGAGGAGTTCACTTTAACCGCCGAAGTAAACGACACGCCAGCCGATGTCAGATCAATGTCATATCAATGGTTTTTACCCGGCGGGACAGTAAGATATGGTAAAAACATCTCCTGCTCCCTAAACAGGAACGCCAGCAGTCAGATACTCCTGGTTGTTAGAGACGACAACGGGGCAATAGCAACGGACACCAAGATAATAAACGTGGTAAACCTGGCGCCTCAAATCCTCTCCATCCCTGGCTCTGTGACGGAGATAATAAATGTGACCCAGTGTGTTCCCGAGAATGGGACGGCTAGTGGCGGTAGTGGCGGTGACTCAAACGAAACCGGCGGCCATGCCAACGGTGCTACGGGCAACGTAACCGGTAACGGAACACAGAACGGCTGTATATTTGAAAATACCACGGAAGAGATAAGCATCATAACCGTGAATAGAACGGAAGAATATGCCGTTGTACATCTCGTCATAGATGCGGATGATACGCCCTCGGACAAAAAGAATCTCAGGTACATCTGGAGGCATAACAACACGGAGTGGGGGAGGGGAGATATCTTCTGTTCGTTCAATTCATCTGGCGTGTATAACTGGACTGCCGTCGTCGTGGACGATAACAATGCGTCTTGTTCCATGCCAGTCCAAGTGGTGGTCGAAAACACACCCCCCATAGCAAAGTTCACGTATGCTCCACGTGATCCTTATCAGTTCGAGAACGTCTCTTTTGACGCCTCTCTGTCCACGGACCCGGATGGGGACCCGTTACGATATGTGTGGGATTTCGGGGACGGTGCCGGCGGGAAGGGCATGTTGATAAACCATACCTACAGGGACGATGGTGTATACAACGTATTCCTGTATGTCGTAGACCCCTCCGGTGCGGTGGGTGTTCACGAAGAAAAAATAAAAGTTTTAAACCATCCTCCCACGGCCGTGTTTTCCACCTATCAGAACGCATGTTTCACGCTCAGAGTGGCGGGTAAAAAATGGAACTCCGTGAACCTGACTGTTTATGAATCGGATGGTGGAGGTAATGAAAGGAAGCTGGGAAATGTGGCGATAGTCAGGGAGCCTGGCGACCCGGACAAACAGAGCAAGACAATAAATACCACCCTTGACATACAAAAGAACAACTATTTCGTTATAGAATACAACGCAAACGCTCTTGGAGACAACCCGGTTTGGGTGAATGTCAGCCTTGGCGGTGGCGAGTGGTACGAGTTTTTCGTGAATTTCAACGTGGCCACGCTGGACGAAAATCAGTATCGTTACAGGGACATAAACAGCGTGCTTGGCATGGGAGATATAACGTTTGACGCCACCAAAAGCTACGATCTTGACCCGGATCCCGGCACCACAGCCCCGCTGGGGTATTTCTGGGATTTCGGGGATGGGACCACATCCACCGGTAGTGTGGTAACACACGGATTTGACACCGATGGAACATACAACGTCACCCTCACTGTTGTTGACGACGACGGGGCCTCTGACACGCTCTCCATGCCCATCGAGATAACGGCGCACAAACCCTTTTCCGTTCCGATGCTTAAGAGTTCGACCTCTCAGGTATACCAGATAGATGTTTTCGATTATTCCGTCCAGCCGAACAAAAAGGTGATGTTTGACGGCTCGGAAGCATATGACATGAACGCAGGAGAGACAGGAGGCACTCTTACTTATACGTGGGATTTCGGGGATGGAGCCACCGCCGCCGGGATGATGTGCAAACACACATACTCTTCTCCCGGGATATATCCGGTATCCTTGACGGTTAGAGACTCCGAGGGTTTCACGGACACGGGTTACATCTTTTTACATGTGGAATCCACAGGTGGACCCGTTGCAGATGCCGGACCCGACAGGGTGCTTTACAAAAACCTGCCAGCCACCTTCGATGGTAGCGGCAGCTATGACACAGGTGGACAGATCATCTCTTACATATGGGATTTCGGGGATGGAACCACCGCCACGGGCAGGGTAGTAACCCACACATATTCCGACACAGGCCTATATGCCGCAACACTCACGGTTGTTGACGATCAGGGACGTGAGGCATACGATACGGCCATGGTGGAGGTGATAAACCAGCTTCCCATCGCAGATGCTGGAGAAGATATGTCTGTAAAAGAGGACGAAATCGTATATCTTGATGCTACAGGGAGCTACGACCCAGACGGGGGTGCTCTGACATATCTATGGGATTTTGACCTCACCGATGGTATACAGGTGGACGCTACTGGCCCCCAGGTATCCTGTGTCTATCGGGAGGCGGGGGTATACACGGTGTCTTTAACGGTGATCGATGACGAGGGTGGAAAAAGTGTTGACACGCTCAACGTTACCGTTTCAAACGTCCCCCCCTCCGCAGAGGCCGAAGCGTGGTCGTCCGACGGGGAATTTAACACCACACCCGGGATGGCCGTCCCCCATCTGATTGTGAAGGAAGACGAAGATGTGTTCTTCACAGGCACGGGGCACGACACACCCAGCGATTTACCCAACCTGACATACAGATGGGTTCTCAGCGACGGCACGATCATAGACGGCAGAGAGTTTTTCCACTCCTTCACATTCCCCGGTATTTACACGGCGGTGTTGTATGTCAAAGATGACGACTTCGCTGTAGGAAAGGATACGGTGGTCGTGGAAGTAAAGAACACGCTCCCCCTGCCTGTAATGGAAATAAAAACGGGCGACGGGGAGAGCCCCCAAACCATTTTTGACCTTCGAACCTTTTTTGAGGATGAAAGGATCGTTTTTGATGCCGGTAAGACTGTGGACACGCAGGGCGACATTCCGTGGCTCGTGTACAGATGGGACATGGGCGATGGAACGGTCTTGTTCGGAAAAACGGTGGATTATTCCTACCCGGTAAGCGGAAACTATACCGTTTCCCTCACGGTCATCGATGACAACATGGCCGCTTCAACGACCACCAGGGTACTCTCCATTCTCAACCAGAAACCCTCCGTCTCTCTTTCTGAAGAGAAGATATCTTTTCCCAACTATCAGCTCACAGCCACCGTATCGGACACCCCAACCGATCTACAGAATCTGACCTATCACTGGGAGTTTGGCGACGGCACGACGTCAAATGACCCTTACCCGGTACACACATTCCCCTTTTCGGGGAAATACAACGTGAAAGTCACGATCCATGACGGAGACGAGAACGCCACAGCGTACGCTCTTTATAACGTAAGCTTGGACTCCGACGGAGACCTTCTCCCGGACATATGGGAAACAACCATGAATCTCGATCCAAATGGCTCGACAGGAGAAAACGGCACGTTCGGGGACCCTGATCAGGACCTGTTTTTCAACATCCTTGAATACAAGTTCGGAACGGACCCCATGGATAATGACACCGATGATGACTGGCTCACGGACTACGAGGAGTGGTTCACATATCTGACAGAGCCGTTGATAAAAGACACGGACAACGACAGTCTATTCGACGGCCAGGAGGTTTATTCCTTCTTCTACTACAGGAACGTAACACTTGATCGCAGCCTGTATGCGGAATACCATGGGACCGCCGTGGAGCCCCTGGTCGTGGAAAAGACCCTCGCCTTCCACCCGGGAGATTACAGGGTCACGATAAAGGGGAGGGTGGAAAAGTCGGAGACAGCCCCCACCCTCTCGTTCTCCGTTGACGGCAGCCCGGTCAATTACACATACGAAACGACAGCATGCGGGGAAAACGGCGAGGAAGAAGGCGGCGAGGAGATAACATATAATCTGAGCTTCAAGGTTGGCTACGGAGAACACACGATATCCCTGTCATCCAACACCACCACCGATGCCGTCTACCTGGAATACATGGTCTTCTACAGACAGAACACCAACCCGATAAGACCTGACACGGACCTTGACCTGTTGAAGGATGGAACCGAGGTCAAGAAC
>JAGHBH010000132.1 GCA_021161085.1 Thermoplasmata archaeon
CCTCAACCCCTTTCCCCATTTTTTCACACCTTTTTTCCTATCCCCATTTCCCCCTCTCCTCTTCTCTCCTCCCACGGCCTCTCCCCCTTCCAGCTCCTCCCGTTACCTCCTCCATCCGTACATGACACCCGCCCCGTCTACCGAAAATTCCTCCTCCCCACGGTCGCCCTTCCCGTATCCCAGGGCGTCAAGGGTTTCCACCAGCCGGGGTATCCCCATCCTCTCCAGACCCCGATATGCTTTCGTCCAGTCGCCCCCGGCAAGGCCCGGTAGCACATCGCTCCACAACACCTCCCAGACGTCCCCCTCGGCTTCCCCTTCTTGAGGGCTATCCCGGGCTTTCTGCCAGAGGCCTGGATTACCTGCCCTAGCTACCGCCACTTCTCCGGAGAAAAGCTGAACGCCCCCATAGAGGACCAGGGAGAGGATTCTGGAGCGGCAGAGTGGAGAGAGGGCCTCTCTCAGGGACTGTCTATCCTCCCCAACTGTCTTGAAGGCCTCCGCCGCCCTACGCCTCAGAGTCCGGGCATCCAGGACACCATCCCTGGGCCCCTCTCTCTTTTCTCTGTACTCCGGAAAGAACAGCCGGGAAAACTTCTCCCTAAAGTATATACCGGCGGAGAACACCGCATTCTCCACCCACACATCCCATCCCCCCGTCCCTTCCTCCACCGGTAGCGGGATGGCGGGATAGGACCTGTAGACCGCCGGAACGTCCACGTCCACCCTGAAGCCCTCTGGGATACCGGCCGTCAGAAAAGCCAACCCCTCCGAAAACATCCTCTCCAGGGCCGTGTTCCCCCCGGCTTCCCTCGACCCCTCCATTCTTTCTTCTGCCGCAGGATAGACATCCATCTTTATTCTCGGCGAGAGGGCAAGCCCCAGAGCCCAGGGGCTTTCCCCGGCGGGATATACCACTCCAACGGGAAAGGACACCTCTAGAATATCACCCCATCCGGCCTTCACCTGCCTCACCAGAGTCTATCCCTCCATCTCTCCACATCCGTGGGTACACCAAGCAGCCTGTCCGCATGGAGCTGGTCTCTCCAGGAGTCCAGGCAGGTGCAGGAGACCTCCCTGCCGTCCAGCACGGCGTCCAGCACCTCGACGTTGCCGTGGAGGGAAAAGGTCCTCACGGCGTCCAGCACCGCCCTATCACATCTTCCGCAGTTGTGAACCCCCCTCCGGCTGCCTCCCCCAGTAGGATGGGACACCACCTTGACACCGGGGGGAAGGCGAGAATAGATAGTCCTGAGAGCCTCCACCAGGGTCCAGAGCCACGGTGTCCTGTACCTGCCCTCCTTCCACAGCATCTCCACCACCGTGCCCTTCTGGATGTTCATGGGGTTTATGGATATCACGTCGGAGAGGGGGGCGGAGTCCCCTGCGGAGGAGAAGACATCCTCCAGAGCCTCCTTTTCCGTCAGGAGCGGAGGCTTCAACAGAAGATATGTCCTCACACGAAGGCCAGCCTCCCTGAGCAAACCGGCGGCTCTCTTGTAGGCGGCGAAGGTGAACCCCTTGTTTATGCACCTCTCCCTCACCAGGTCGTTGGAGGACTCCAGCCCGAGTGCCACCTCCACCTCCAAACCCACATCGTGCATGGGCTCAAGAGAACCCTCTACCACATATTCCGGCCGGGATTCCACCACAACCCGCTCCACCCCCGCATCGGAGAGCATGGAGAAAATCTCACTCCTGGCCTCCGGCGGGACCTCCAAGTCGTCCAGGAAGCTGCCGGAGGTGAATATCTTGACAACCCCGGGCCTCCGGGAGCGGGAGAGCGTTCCCACGACATTCCTCATCTGCCGGATGACATCCTCTCCCCCGGCGTTGGGAAGGGCATCCCATAGATAGCCGCACATGGTGCAGCCCGAACGCCATCCCCATCTGCATCCCCGGGTTCTGAGCACCACCACCAGGGCATCCACGATCTCCCCCCCCATGTTCTCTTTCTCCATCCAGAATTTGGCCTCCATCTTGCCTCCTCTGGTCTCTTTCTTCATGCTTCTGGCAAGGGCCGGAAGATCATATCCCCCCCCCGGGAGGGTGCATGGCTTGGGGGACCGGGGTTCCCGGGCGGTGTGGCTTGTCTCTTTCACGGGAGGGCATTCCACAGGGTGGTATAAAAAAGGTGAGGAAAGGAGGAGAGGAGGAGAGGAGGGGGGGATCTCCAAGGAGATATGTTTTTAATATACCATGCGCTCCCCGGACCGATGAACATCGGAGAAGAACCCGTGCTCCAGGTGGCATTGGATGAGATGGTGCTCTCCAGGGCCGTCGAGATGGCCAGGGAGGCCGTGGAGGGGGGTGTGGACTGGATAGAGGTTGGAACCCCGCTCATAAAAAGCGAGGGCATGGAGGCGGTACGCACCATGAAACGGCTGTTCCCCGACCGTGTGGTGGTGGCCGACATGAAGACCATGGACACGGGAGGATACGAGGTGGAGATGGCCGCCAAGGCCGGAGCGGACGTGGTGTGCGTTCTCGGGGTGGCGGACGATGAGACCATCCGGGAGGCCGTGGAGAGTGCTAGGAATTACGGAGCCAGTGTAATGGTCGACCTGCTCGGATGCCGGGACCCTGTTGGGAGGGCGGGAGAGGTGGAGGCTCTGGGAGCGGACATCGTGGGAGTCCATGTGGGAATAGACCAGCAGATGCGGGGGGAGGACCCCCTGGCCGTGCTGAGGGAGGTGACCTCAGCGGTCTCCGTACCCGTGGCCGTGGCGGGAGGAATAAACCCATCCACGGCCGGAGAGGTCGTGGAAGCCGGAGCCAGCATAGTCATAGTGGGTAGTGCCATCACCAAGGCACCGGACATCCCCGGCATGGTGTGTGCCCTCAAGACATCCATGGCCGGCGGAAAAGCGGAGGCTCCCAAGGATTTCAGACGCCGGAAGAGAGAAGAAATCGCCCGGGCGTTCAGAGAGGTGTCCACCTGCAACATAAGCGACGCCCTCCACCGCCGGGGCGTCCTGGAGGGAATAAAACCGGTGTACATGCCCATCGGGAAGATGGTGGGACGGGCCTTGACCGTGGAGACCGTGGACGGCGACTGGGCGAAGCCTGTTGAGGCCATAGAAAGGGCGGGGCCGGGTGTGGTCATAGTGATATCGGCCAGGCCGGGGGACAGGGCCGTGTGGGGGGAACTGGCAACAAACAGCTGTCTGGTCAAAGGGGTGGAGGGTGTCGTGGTGGACGGAGCGATGAGGGATGTTCCACACCTGAGAGAGTTGGGTCTGCCCGTGTTCTCCTCAAAAGTGAGACCGAACGCGGGAGACCCCAGGGGCCTGGGGAGGATAGGCGGCGGTGTGATATGCGGGGAACAGTACATCCGCGATGGGGACTGGATGATAGGGGATGACACCGGGGTGGTCGTCGTCCCGGCGGAGAAGGCTGTGGAGACCGCCAACAGGGCCCTTGAGGTCCGGGACAGGGAGGGGAGGATAAGGGAGGAGATAAAGCGGGGACGCACCCTTTCGGAGGTGCTGGAACTTCTGAAATGGGAGCAGGTGGGATAGCCCAGTACATCCATAAAGCAAACTTTATAATGCCCCTTTGTCTGCCCCCGATAGGTTGATACCATGTCTAGATTCGGAGAGAATGGCCATGGAGATGTATATCGCCGGGAAGAAGCGAACGGTATATCGGCCCAGTGGGCCATGTGGATCGCAAGATACCACCGGTGGAGAAGAGAAACCGTATGGGTCAACAGGGTCCTCCTGGCCCTATCTTTCTCGGTGTTGACGGGAATAGGGGCCCTGGTGAGGATATACACG
>JAGHBH010000121.1 GCA_021161085.1 Thermoplasmata archaeon
AGTCCATGCTGGTCAATGCGGCCACGGCCTCCGCCTGGTTTATCCTGTAGACAATATCCTTGGGCGTGGAAAGGGTGGGGGTGGGCATGAACACCACGCCTATCCTCATGGCCCCAAGGACGGCCACATACCATTCGGGTATCCGGGGCAGCATGATGAACAGCCTGTCCCCCTTCTTTAGCCCCATGTCCCGGAGAACGTTGGCGAACTTCTGCGAGAGTATCTTGAGGTCCCAGAACGTGTGATACTGCGGGTTCTTCCCCTCGTTGTCCACGCTCACAAGGGCCAGCTTCGTCCTGTCCTCCGCCCACTTGTCCACAGTGTCCCAGGCGAAGTTGAAATCCTCCGGAATATCCCATTTGAAGTTCCTATACTCCTCGTCATAGTCCTTTATGTTGTGCTCCACATCTTTCATCTACACCACCACAATCATACGGTTTCGGAGGGGGGATGGATTGGAGGGTAAAAACCTTTCCTCCCCGCCTTTTTGCTGACGCAAAAACGTGGGCGAAAAAAGAGACAAAAGCGGGCGCGGAGGGATTCATACCCGCCTTTTCCCACCTCCGGCGGCAAAACGTGGGCGAAAAAACCTCTAAGAAAAGAGGCGGGCGCGGAGGGATTCGAACCCTCGACTTACAGCTTAGGAGGCTGCCGCCATATCCTGGCTAGGCCACGCGCCCAACATGTTTGCGTATATAGGCGGGGAGGCTGCGCCACGAGCAAAAACCACCCTGGGGTTTTTGCGAGCGGGAGGAAGTTTTCTTCCTCCGTGTATCCTGGCTAGGCCACGGTCCTCACCTTTCTGCGTGTGGGAAGGGCAACTCCCACAAAAACCTTTCTCACATCCCCGTCTCCCTTCCGTCCCCGGAAAAAACGGCCAGGGCACCCAAGGCCATGAGGGAGGCGACGGCCATGACGGTCTTGTAGCCTACGATGTCTGAGAGAGGGCCTCCCACGAGGGGTCCGATTATTCCGCTCAGGCTCAGAACGCTTCCCGCTATGCCTGAGACCGTGGCCTTCTCCTCGTTCCTGTCCAAGACACATCGGAGGGTTCCCACATAGAGCATGGCCCAGCCCGCTCCCAGCATCACCTGGGTGGGGATCATCTCCCACCACGTCCTCACCAGGGTGAAAACAAGGAAGGTGGCGGAAGAGAGGAGGAGGCCGCTCCTGACCAGATTTCTGGGCGAAAACCTTTCCAGGAACGGCATGAGGCTGAACTGGGTCGCCATGTTGACCGCATACGTCACGCCTATCCAGAACCGGTCCGCTCCCAGGATGGAGAGGTAGATGGGAAAAGTCACCCATATCATGCTGGCCCCGGTGTGTCTTATGAGGAGGGCGAGGTATGGCCTCCAGTTCTTCTTTATGAGGGACCACGGAAAGAGGGGGATGTCCATCCTCTTCTCTCCTATGGGGGAGAGGGTCATGGCTACTAGAAACGCCCCGGCCAGGAGGACTGTGGAGGCGAGGAATACGTGGGGGAAGAAAGAGATGACACCGGCCAACAGCATCCCCGCACCCCACCCCAGGGAGCCGGCGGAGGTGAACAGCCCCACCCTGCCGGTGTCCTCGTACACGAAAGCCAAAAGGGCGTTGGGGAACATCCCCACGGTCATGCCCCCCAGTATCCGGGACAGGGCGAAGAGCCAGAGGGGATACCCTTCGACAAGAGCTAGGGTCTGGAGGGAGAAGGCGGTGGTGGCAAGGAGAAGTCCTGCTCTCACCACCCACCGTCTGGGCACGATGTCCCCCGCCCTGCCGCCGTATATGTTGCCGAGAAGAAAGGCGGCGTTGTAGCCTCCCACCACCAGGCCCATCTCTATCCCCCTGCCCCCGAGGTCTCTGACGATGAGGGGTACGAACAGGAGGGAGGCGGCCACAGCGGTCTGGCTCAGAAACTGTATAACAAGGGGCTGAAAACGGGACGAGGGGCTCATGGATCCGCCTACCAGCCCAGTCTCTCGAGCTCCCGCTCCTTCTTCGTCTTCTTCTTGTATTCTTTGTAGTGGTCCTTGCACAACCCCGCATGACGCCCGCCGGGCTGGAGGTTGGAAAATACATCCGCTATCTTCTTCCTGGAGAGGGACTTGTGCACTGGCTTATCGCATCCTTCCACGGCACACACATGCGCCGTCTCCTTCTTCGAATGCCGTTCTGCCATAACAGCCACCGACCGGCTAACACCCTCCGGGTAGATAAAACTGGTGGAAGAGGAAAGGAGCGAAAAGTAGGCCCCCCAAGGGAGGAGGGTGGTGGGGGCACTGGGATTTTCAGACCTCTCCGTTTGGAGGAGGTCATTTGAACCCAGATCAGCGGGTATCTTCTCGGCCGGGGAGCGACCCCGGTCCGGCGGGTGACGTGTCGTCGCTCCAGTTATTCATCACGAGCGATCAGCATACCCGTTTCCGGTCATCCATGTCCGCCGGGCCCATGGGAGAGCCCACGGGTAACTGGAGCCCGCCAGTCTACCTGGTTAGCCTATACCCCCGTTCCAGGGAGAAGGGCACGGAAGAAACCTCCCGGTGTGTGGTTATCTGTTCTTCCGCATCTTCTGGGCCTTCTTACGCCTGCGCATGCGTTTCTTACGCCATTTCCAGCGCATCTGGCCGCGCTTCTTCCATACCCTTGAACTCCGTTTCATCTTCACTCCTCGTCTTGGGGGGAGGGTGAGAAAAAGAGGGTTCATATATTAACCTTTTGGGAGCCCTAGGTGGGGGGGG
>JAGHBH010000091.1 GCA_021161085.1 Thermoplasmata archaeon
CATTCCTCTTCTCCCTCTTCCAATTCATTCAACCCCTCTCCCACAGCAGCCCGACGGTGCTCCAGGTATACCATTATCGCCACCAAAAGCATGGCAGCAAGGAGAATCAGCCACAGGGGAAGACCGCAGATGACCGTATCCAGCCACAAGAAGCCCGGTTTTTTCTCAAGGACCAGATCAACGGTCAATATGGGGCTGGATATGGGGTTCTCCGACACCACCACAGTCCGTTTGGCGGCAAGCCCTCCGTGGGAACACCATACCGTTATCTCGTCCCCTATCTCTGGGCTGACGTTGAACGCCACGGTATAACGTCCCGAGGAGTCGGTGAGCGAGGAGAGGTTCTGGTCGGTCCGCTGGTTTTCAACATAGACTCTGGCTCCCTCTATGGGGTCGCCCCCCTCAAGGGTGACCGTTCCCCGGACCACATAGGGTGGATATGCTCCGCCGTTTTCCGCCGAGGACGGGATGAGATAGGGGAAAAATATTGCTGGGGAGGCTAACAACGCCACCAGGATTATGGAAGCTACCGAACCAGCGACACGCCTCATGGGCCCTTCTCCCGCCTTCTTCGATTCTGGTCTTCCCATCGGATAGCCACCCCGGGGAGGGTTTAAATAGTTAACGAGGGGGCCGGGGTCTGATGCCCGATGGCCCCGTGACCGGCGGGGGGGCGCTGAGCACCTACTGCGGCGGTGGAGAGTATGTGAGATAGCCCGTCCCGGTGGTTAGGAAGTATCCCCTACCGGGTTCGATGTAGAAGTCATAGGATCCGCCGGGTGTGTGGAACTCGGTGATGTAGGCCGTGCTCCACTGCTGGGTTATCTCGTTCCAGTAGAGGATAGCGCTGTAGTTGTCCCTGCCTACCGCATAGTCAAGGAAGGTGCTGGCGAGGGTGGTGGAGTTGAGGCTGGTCCATCCCACCATGTTCCATCCGTCATAGAGGGTGATGTTCCTGACATCCCACGGGGATGGGGCGGTGCCGTTGATGGTGAAGGTTATGGAATCCACGTTGATATAGACCCAGTATCCGTAGTCGTTGAGTATCTGGAAGTTGGCCGCGGAGGCGTTGTCCGTCCAGTCCGGTATATACACGGTGTATCCGCCCGTGGTGTTCCTCATGGATATCAGCTCGACCTCGTTCCATCCTATCAGCACGGCGAGGTCGCTGGCGGTCATGTTGGATATGAGCAGCGGGAAGGATATGAGATTCCATCCCCGGGACAGCACCATCTGGAACCCGGGAGTGATTGTGACGTTCAGCCAGGTGTAGGTGAAAGATACATCCAGGAGCGTTTGGTTGAGACCGCTGTTGTTGGACCACGTGGCCCTGGATCTTATGGTGTCCCCCTGTGCGAAACCGTGCGAGAAGAGAACGGGGTCGGATATGTCCACGTAGTAATAGCCCGTGGCGTTGGTGGTGGTGGTTGCAGCATCCCCTGTGTTGAGGTTGGTCACGGTCACGCTGGCCCCGGCCACAGGGGAGGCACCGTAATATACGAAACCCTCCACCGCATGCATTCCTTGGAGTGTGACGTTCAGCTCCAGAGCGGAGTGGTTCAGGTCAACGGCTCCTGAATTGTCTCCCGACAGGGTGCTGTAGGTGGCATGCACCCAGATGGCATCACCATCACCATACCCATTGGGATAGAGGGTGGTGTTGCCCAGGTCGACGCTGTAGTATCCGCTGGTGTTGGTGAAAACAACCGCCCAATCTCCCGTGTTGTTGTTGGTGACGTTCACCGCCACACCGGCGGCGGTCCGGTAGCCTCCAGGCCAGAACACGTATCCCTCCACTATATGGGTCATGGGATACAGAGTTATGTCTATCCTGAGGGTCTGCACCGGGTCGGAGGTGTTCACGGTCCCATGACCATACCCCTCGTAGGAGCCGGAGACGGCGTGGACCTCTATGACATCCCCGTCGGAATAGGCGTGGGGCAGGTTGGCCAGGTTGGCCTGGTATCCTCCGGAGGAATCGGTCACCGTGTTCCAGGACTCGTTGGTGGCCGTGTTGAGGACCTCAACGCTGGCCGAGGCCGCCGGAGAACCGGCCAGGCTTACGGTACCGAATATTATATATGGGTCCCGGGTGGGAGCCCCGTCGGTCACCAGGAAAGACAGGGGATTGGATTGGTCACCCAGCTGGCTGCTGTATCCGAGGGTGTCCGTGGCCCTCACATAGTAATGACATTCGCCGTAGAGAGCGCTGGCCGGAAGCCAGGCCTCCCATGTGCCGCTGGTGTTGGTTCCCGAGGAGAGGGCCATGAAGATCGTGCTCCACCATGTCTCGCCGGGCATCCTGTAATAGGCCGTGGCGTTGGCCACACCATCCGGGTCGCTTATGTTGACAGCGAGGTATAGTGGGACGTTCAGATCCTGGACAGGTGGTGTCAGAACATCGGAGAAGGTGGGAGCCTGAACGCCGGAGAGCACATAGACCCCGGTGTCCTGTGGCGGGCTGCCGGTGAGAACCACGGACCTGTTCTCCTCCACGCCACTGCCGTTGAACACCAAGACATAGATGGTGTCGCCCGCGGAGGGCACATATCCCCCTATGGTGGTTATGTCGCAGGTGAAGTGGCCGTCCGTTCCGGTGTAGGTGACACCCTCCCCGTATCCCGGGATCTGGATATGAACCTCCACGCCACCAAGGCTGTTGTTGCCGGAATCCACCACCAGCCCGTATACATCATAGGGCGGGGCGGGGGGCGGTGTTCCGGTGTTCAGGACGAGGGTGCCCGCATACTGGGGCGGGTTCCCGTTCAGCACCAGACTCTGGTTGTCATAGGCCGAGGCGGAGGTGGCGTTGATATATACGGTGTCGCCCGACGCCGGAGTATATCCGGGAATATTGGAGAGATCAAGGGTGAAGGAGCCGTTGGCATCCGTCGTTGTCGACGTCTGGCCGTATCCCGGGGCATATGCCGTTACAGTGGCACCATCCACCGGGTTGCCGCTCTCATCCTCCACATCACCGTAAAGTGGATAGGGGGTTGGCGGGGGAGGGGACTGCTGTACCTCTACTGTGAAGTTTCCGAGGAACTGGTAGCTGGAGCCGTCGTCAACGGCCCGGGTATAATTGACGTCCCATCCGCCGTTCACAGGATAGACTCCCCGGTGTCCGCCCTGAAGGCGGAAGTGAATCTGGTCCCCCGCCTGGTGGTCGAAGAAGGTGCCGTCCGGGTTCCTCAGCCGTCCCAGGTCAAACCTCAGGCTGCCGTCCATACCTCCCGTACCATACTGGTCGCTTATAGCCGAAGCCAGGAGAGTGGTGCTGTTTCCCCTGGTAAGATAGAGATAACCTATGACCCCCCTCACCGGAGTGCCGTTTGAAGCAAGGGTCCGGAGTTCCACCTGGAAGACATTTATGGATGGATTACCACTTCCAGAGGACTCAAATAGATGAACACCCCAGGGGTCTCCCGCTGTGCCTGGCTGTCCGCTGTCGTTTCCGTAGGCCACCCCGTCGGAGACTATCTTGTAGTAGAGGGTGGTGTTGTCCGCCCCTATAATCTTACAGTGATGTGTGGTATCCACCACACCACTCCCACGGGTATCATACCCCGTCTTGTCCAGATTCGTAGGGTCCGTCCCATATACCACCCAACCGGATACCTGGCTGCCCGTAGTCCAAGTAACATACGCCTCCCCTGTACCCAGGTTGGTGACATTTATATTCTCGGGTGTGGAAGAAGTGTCCGCACCCCCCGCGAGCGGAGCCAACGGGATGAAGGTGAACACACCAGATGTGAACAGAATGGCCGCCAAAAAAAGCACACTCTTGTATCCCAACGATATACTCCTCATCGGATCACCGAGAACTCAATATCTCTTCTTGTGTTATAAGTAATTTATGGAACCCCTGCTGAGGATGTCAAGTTATTGCCTCCCGAGGTTGTATATGGTGATGAATGATAGGCACCAAGAGAGTGTGGTGTCTGGTTTTGCGTTGTGTGGCCATCTCTTGACATCCTCGCCGGTAGAGAAAAAGGTATAAATAGAATGGGTGGTAGAATATATAGTGGAAAGCGGAGTATAGAGGTGTGGGAATAGGGCCCGCAGGGGTTGGTCCCCTTCAGTGAGGCAGCGAGTAATCGATTTCTCCCGTATGTCAGGGAGTTTGGTGGCCCTGGGAAATCATCCCTTCTGCTGGCCGGCTCGGGGCTGAGGCCGGAGGTTCCACACCAACACACCACACTCCACAGAACACACCAAAAAAACCCAAAGGAACCTCGGAGGTGATCATGTGAGATGGCAGGACGTACTGAAAGAGAACATCAGAACCATAGACGAACTGAAAAAACACATCCGCATAGACCCGGAAGAAGAGGAGACGCTGAGGAAAGTCGTGGATATACATCCCATGAGCATCACGAAATATTATCTCTCCCTCATCGACCCAAACGACCCGAACGACCCCATAAGAAAAATGGCTGTCCCCTCCAAATGGGAAATGGATGTCTCCGGTTCCTACGACACCAGCGGCGAGTCGGAGAGCACCAAGATGGTAGGGCTCCAGCACAAATACTCCCAGACGGCGTTGCTTCTGGCAACGAATGTGTGCGGCATGTACTGCCGACACTGTTTCAGGAAAAGGCTCGTGGGGGTCTCAACCAGCGAGGTGCTGGCCAACCTGGAGAACGCCATCAGATACATAAAGGAACATCAGGAGGTCAACAACGTCCTCATCACCGGAGGAGACCCTTTCCTCCTGGACACCCACATACTGGAGAGGTTCCTCATAGGCCTGTCAGAGATACCGCACCTCCAGTTCATAAGATTCGGAACCAGGACCCCGGTGACCTTCCCTGATAGAATAAACCTCGACGACTCCCTCTTGGAACTGCTGAGCAGATATTCGGACAAGGACAGGAGAATATACATAGTCACCCAGTTCAACCACCCGCGGGAGATAACGCCCCAGTCCATCGAGGCCGTGGACAGACTGATCCGAAGCGGTGTGGTGATAAACAACCAGACTGTGCTCCTCCGGGGTGTGAACGACAATCCCGGGGTGCTGGGAGAGCTGCAGAACAGACTGGTGGGGATAGGGGTCTGCCCATACTACATATTCCAGTGCCGCCCGGTTAAGCGGGTGAAAAAACACTTCCAGGTCCCCCTGGCCGAGGGATACCGGATAGTGGAAGAAGCCAAGGGCATGATGAACGGTCACAGCAAGCGCTTCAAATACATCATGTCCCACTGGACGGGAAAGATAGAGATACTGGCGGTCATGGGGAATGAGATATACCTCAAATATCACCAGACCAGGGATCCCCGGAACATCGGAAAGGTGTTCAAGAAACGCCTCACTCCAACTGCGGGATGGCTGGACGACCTTGAGGACGTATGAAATTATGC